>NZ_PNCV01000019.1:0-55457 GCF_005886925.1 Pseudoalteromonas sp. S3260 | reverse complement strand
ATTAAAATGCGCTAGCCGTGATTTATACCGCTTTAGCCCACTCAACTATGAGTGGGCTTTTTTATTTTTATGATAAACTGGCCGCCATTGTTATTTTTTAAGCGGTTTTTTTGTGTCTTCTTCTGATTATTCTTTAAGCTTATTGCCTAATTTTCCTATTGCTAAAAAGCAACCTTATGCGCTTACAACTCACGCAAAAACACGCAGTGATGATTATTATTGGATGCGCGATGATGAACGAAAAAGTGTCGAAATACTCGCGCATTTAGCACAAGAAAACGCTTATTGTGATGCACAATTAGCCCCTATTAAGCCATTACAAAGTGCATTATTTGAAGAGCTTAAAGACCGTATTGTAAAAGATGATAACACTGTACCGGTAAAAGACGGCCAGTATTGGTATCACTCAGAGGTTCGCGGAGATGATGAATATGCACGCCATTATCGCAGTAGCAGTATGGCAATGGCTAATAAAGTGTTGCTACTTGATGTGAATGAACTTGCTAACGGCTATGAGTTTTATGAGCTAGGGGAAGTGGCGCTGAGCCCCAGTGAGCAATTAATGGCATACTCTGAGGATACCGACGGCAGACGTATTTACACTGTTCGCTTTAAAGATTTAAACAACGATAAAATGCTCGACGATGTACTTGAAAATACCGAGGGGCAGGTTGTTTGGGCGAACGACAATAAAACCGTATTTTATGTAAAAAAGGATTTAAAAACCTTATTGGGTTATCAAGTTTTTAGACATGAACTAGGGACTGAGCAACACCAAGATGTACTGGTATACGAAGAGCAAGACAGCAGCTTTTTTATGGGCTTAGGTAAAAGCCGTGATGAAAGCTTAATTATTATTGATTTAGCGAGCACAGAAACTAACGACATGTGGGTGCTTGATGCCAATCAACCTAAAGGTGAGTTTACCGCTTTAATGCCGCGCGAAGAGGGGCATGAATTTGATATCGATAAGCTTGGTGGTACTTTTTATATAGTGACTAACTGGCAGGCCAAAAACTTTAGATTAATGACCGCAACAAGCGACACCATTGCTGATAAAAACCAGTGGCAAACACATACCCCTCACCGTGAAACTGTATTATTAGAAGGCGTTGAACTATTTAACGACTTTTTAGTGCTTAGCGAGCGCGAACAAGGCCAAGCACGCTTTGTTGTGGTTAACAAAAACGGCGAGCGAATGAACCTTGAGTTTGATGATCCTTGTTATTACGCCGCTATTGCGATGAACCCAGAGCCAAGTGTAGCTCATGCTCGCATTTACTATTCGAGCTTAACAACGCCAGGCTCGCTTTATAATGTTGATTTAACCACAGGCAAAAAAACCTTACTTAAACAACAAAAAGTACTCGGTGATTTTAATGCAGGAGACTACCAGTCAGAGCGACTTATGGTCAGCGCTCGAGATGGGGTAAAAGTGCCGGTGTCGTTGGTATATCGTAAAGATAGCTTTAAAAAAGATGGCTCAAATCCGTTGTTTCAATATGGTTATGGCGCGTATGGGATCACCATAGATCCTAGCTTTTCGAGTACGTCACTGAGTTTACTCGACCGTGGTTTTGTTTATGCAATTGCGCATGTGCGTGGTAGTGAAATGCTAGGGCGTTCATGGTACGAACACGGTAAAAAACAACATAAACAAAATAGCTTTAATGACTTTATAGATGTAACCAAAGCGCTCACTGAGCAAGGATACGGCAACAAAAGTAAAGTATTTGCCTCTGGTGGCAGTGCTGGGGGGTTATTAATGGGAGCTGTGGTAAATCAAGCGCCTGAGCTTTACTGTGGAGTGGGCTGCCATGTGCCATTTTTAGATGTACTTACCACCATGTTAGATGAAAGCATTCCGCTTACAACAAATGAGTATGATGAATGGGGTAACCCAAATGACCCCCATTTTTACGAGATTATTGAAGCGTATTCACCGTACGACAATATTAGTGCGCAACACTACCCCAATATACTGGTGACAACCGGTTTGCACGACTCACAAGTACAGTATTGGGAACCAATGAAATGGGTGGCTAAAATGCGTGAATATAAAACCGATGATAATATTTTAGTGTTTAAAACCGACATGGATGCAGGGCATGGAGGCGCATCGGGTCGCTTTAAGAGCTTAGAAGAAAAAGCGCTAGAAATGGCCTTTTTTATCGCTTTGTCATAGCCCGTAAATGATTTTTACAAAAAAGCCTCAGTAATAACTGAGGCTTTCTATTTTTTAAAATAACTTAATCTAGGTAGGCTTTTAACATCCACACTAGTTTTTCTTGCTCTTTAATGTAGTCACTCATTAATGACGCGGTACCTTCATCATCAGCTTCAGCGGCTTGTGCAAGAATATCGCGCTGCATTTTAATTAAGCTGCTGTATCCGGCCAGTAAGTTCTCTACTGCGGTTACGCCGTCGCTGATCCCTTTTGCTTCTTTAATTTCACTTACTTCTAAGTAATCTGAAAATGCATGTAGCGGTGCACCATCAAGCGTTAAAATACGTTCTGCGATTTCATCTACTTTTAACAGTAGTAAGTTATAAATTTCTTCAAACTTTAAATGTAATTCAAAAAAGTTTCGGCCTTTAATATTCCAGTGAAAACCGCGGGCATTCATATATTGAATTTGATAGCTGCTTAAAAGCGTATTCAGTGACTTAATAATATCTTCACTTTTTGTACTGTTTAAACCAATTGCATTTACTTGCGACATACTTTGCTCCTTAAATAACCGTTTTATGAATTTGTTTACACCTTGTTCAATACAGTCAGTATTGCCTAAGATAGTGTATTAATAAAATCGTTTATACATATTGGTGTCATAGCTAAAAGCTATCACCGTATCTGTGGTTTTATAAATAAATTAACTAACGCCATTTCATAGATATGGGTTGTGTTTATAAAAATACTACCTTGAGCAGCGAAATTGTTTATTTTGTGAGTACAAAATATGATCTAAAACAAGCTTTTGACAGGCGCAGCGCAGACTTATTTTATTTATTGATTTAGGTCAAAAAACGCGCATAAGTAAAGCGTATAGTTAATATAACCCAACTTGATAGAGAGCACTTTATTAAGTTAAGGGGGCTACTTGATTAGATGCGGAGAGAAATAATGGAAGCTAAAACACGTAAAGAGAATAAAGCTGAACTCATCGTTATTGGTATTGCTTTGGTCGCGTTTGTTGTTGGATTAGTTGCACACTTAGCGGGTGCGAGCTTTGCTAACTCTGATGCCTTTGGTTATATCGCTGCACCAATGCCTTTGGTGCTAGGTATTATATTTTTGATTAGCTACAAAGTGGCCGCTGCTGCCGAGGATTAAATGTCCTCATTCAAGCGCTCAAGAATATAATTAACGACCTGACGTGAGTAAATCATACTGGTATGGCTTAAATGAAACACCTTGTGTTCAGCCATACCTCTGAGCTTAGTCTCATCTAATAACACAGTGCCATCAGAGCGGCTGCCTTTTACAATGAGTGGCATTAAGCCAATCGGTAAGTCGCCGGCAATGCTATATAGCTTGGCTTTAAAAGGCCAGTCACCATTTTTTGAGAGTAAAAATTCAACACTATTTTTTAATAATAGCTCAAACCCTTTTTGCTGCATTTTTTCAGCAATATGGCTGCCAGTATGTGGCGTTCCTAAGGTGATTACCTTTTCAACATGATGACTTGGCGCTGAGTTTGCCTCTAAATAGGCGCGAGCAACTAAGCCCCCCATAGAGTGACACACTAAAGCAGAAGGCTCGTTGCCAATAAATTCATCTATTTGCGAAAAAATAGCATCCCGATTAGGGTCACGCGTATTGTAGGTTAAGTTTAAAACTTTCACCCCCGACTCTTCTAGACGCGAACATAACGGGCGCATAACCAAGCCAGACATATATAAGCCATGTAAAACAATCACGTGTTTAACTTTCATACGCCCCCTAATACCAATTTTATTAAAAACATGATCATTCTAGCGTATTAAATAATCCGCTACCTACGTTAAAAATTATTTATATAGAACAACTATATGTCACAATTTTCGCCTTGTTACCGACTTATTTACTTGTCGCTATAATAGATAACTAATTTAATGCAATTGGTATAACCTATTCTAGTTACATTAATTGCTGAGGTTTTATCTCAATGTTAGTGGTGTCGGTATTAACCCAAACTTCACCATCTTGAATAGTAATAGCCAATTTAATATTACGATCAACCAACGCAGCTAATAGCTGAGTAGCAGCATAATCAAGGCTAAAAATACTTAAGTTTTTAAACTCGTATAATTTAGGCTGATGCTTTTGCCACCAAATAGCTTGGTTATTTTCGCCATAGGTATATAAAACTACTTTTTTCGCTTTATTACAGGCTTTTTTAAGGCGCTTTTCATCAGGCAGCCCCAGCTCAATCCACAGCTCTATTTCTTCACTGTAATTGACATGCCAAAGCTCCGGCTCATCATCAGCACATAAACCTTTAGTAAACTCTAATCCATCACAGCTATTAAGTGCAAACGCTAGTAAGCGGATCATCAAGCGCTGCTCAGTTTCTGAAGGGTGTTGTGCCAAGGTTAAATTAAAGTCTTGGTATACGTGACGGTCCATATCGCTAAGCGATAGTTGCGCTTTAATAATGGTAGATTTAAGAGCCATAATATCTAATCTGAAAAAATTTGCGCCAGTATAGCGCAATTAAATGAATTGCCAGTTAAAATAGCTACAAATTATATGTTAGGAGTTAAAAATGGCTATCCAGTGGTTCCCTGGTCACTAGCATTAACTTCCGCCTTTATTCGCTGCTATCTTGTCTTTAATTTAAAATCAATGGATTATAATCGTTTTATTTCCGCTGTCTTCCATTGTTTGATTGCTAAATCCAAGTCATCCAGTACCCCGCTCAGTACCCCCGTCAATAAAAATACTATATACTCATGTTATTCATTAAATGTATAAGAGTGCGTCATATGCGCTTGACTGATCGCAAGATAAAATCAATAACTGCTACCGGCAAAGAACAAACCTTTTCTGACGGTAATTGCTTAATATTACGTGTAAGAGCTAATGGCACTAAGTCTTGGCGGTTTAAATATACAGTTAATAAAAAGGTTACCAAACTATCTTTAGGAAGCTACCCAGCAGTAACACTTGCGGCAGCAAGAGATATAGCAATGCACTATATGCAACTTTTAGCTAAAGGTGTTGATCCTAAGGAATATGAAAGCACTAAGAAGTTAGAGCTAACGAGGAAAAAGGCAAATACATTTTTGGCAGTTGCTGAGTCTTGGTATGAACGGAAAAAGCCAATGGTGACACCCCACCACGCAGCTAGGGAATGGCGAACCTTAGAGATGTATATATTTCCAAAAATGCAAGATATGCCTTTAGAAAGCATTACAGCAAAAGATACAATTGAAATACTAAGGCCGCTTGAGTCTGATGGTAAGCACTCAACAATAAAGAGAATTTGTCAGAGCCTAAATCAGATCATGGATTACGCGGTAAATCACGATGTACTCAATGCCAATCCACTAGCAAAAATCATAAAAGTTTTTACTAAGAATACGGTAAAGCATATGGCTACAATAAGGCCTGAAGAGCTACCTGACTTTTTAAGCGCTTTAAATAACTCACAAACCATTCAGAACAAAACTAAACTTTTAATCTTGTGGCAACTGCATACCATGACTCGCTCTAAAGAAGCCGCCGGTACTAAGTGGGCAGACATTGATATTGAAGAGGCTGTTTGGGTAATTCCTGCTGAAGAAATGAAGCGTAGAAGGGCACATCGGGTGCCTTTAACTCCTGCCACTCTGGCTATACTTGAACAGATGAAGCCACTCAGCGGTCAACATGAATATGTATTCCCGAGTGAGCGTAATGAAAAGAGCCATGCAAGCACTTACACAGTTAATGCAGCTATAAAGCGCAGCTTGGGTTATAAAGATAAGCTGGTGGCTCATGGCCTTCGTTCTGTTGCGTCTACTGCACTACATGAGCAAGGCTACGATAGCTTGTTAATTGAAGCTTGCTTAGCTCATGCAGATGAAAATGAGACCAGAGCGGCATATAACCGCTCTGATTATCTTGAGCAACGTAGGCCAATAATGGAGTGGTGGAGTAGGTTTGTAAATAGTTCGATCTCTAATCAATATTTTGAGTAGTAATAAGATTATTTAGAACTATTTTTGATATTTCATGATCAAGTTTACCTTCAGCTTTCATTTTAAGGTAAGTATTTATAATTATCTCAAGTTCGAGGTTTAGAGGTCTATTCTCTTGAATAGCTGACTGCCTTAGTATTTTAATAGTCTCTTTAGTAAGTGTGTAATTAGTTTGTAGTTTTGTTGCGCTTTTTTTTCTATTTTTATATTGTCGCCATGCTTGCATAGCTTTAGCTTTTTTTAGTTTGTTTGATGGGGTGAGTAGTTGATAATTCGATTTTATGCAAGGCACAAGAGCCTTAGTACCATAAAATCTCTTACCTTCTTTCTTTACAAGATAATCTGCAAACCAACTTGCCTTGTGAGGTGTTTTATCTTTGCACCAACTACATCCTTCCCCATTTGAACACTTTTCAAACTTCACTTAATACAATTCCAATAAAACATAATTAGCTTAACTTACATTATAATAACTATAAGCGCTAGTATCATGTACTAGTATATGATACTAGTATTGAATTTAATTTTATGAGTATTTTTAAAGATGCTTTTTGATGGGAACTACAAGGAACTACTTGCCTTTTTATACTTCTTCACTGAGGACTTCTCAGCACATTCGTCTGTTAATTCTGTGTCAAGATCATTTGGGATAGATAGCTTCTCTTGTAAAAAGGCGTTGGAAAGAATTAAACAAAAGTCACTTTTATCAATTAATGTCATCTACACTCAATCTAGGGGAGGGGAAACAAGAGAGTTTAAGAAAAATAATTATGCGTCAGAACTTTTTTTGAAAGGTTACTTGCCGGATTGTTATAAGGAGTTTATTGAAGATATTGCATATGCAAGGCGATACTCGAAGCCTTGGACAAATATTGAACGTGCCGTGTTACTTCTTTTTAGGTTCTTCGAGTATGAAAATAGTTATAGTAAATTTCTTGAAACTAAAGTTATCTCGCAGACCTTAAAAATTTCAGAAGCAAGAGTTCATTCAACAATCAAAAAGTTAAAATCCAAAAAAAAGGATGTGATCGTAGGCCGTGTTCATTATACAAAAAAACGTAAAGGATATTTTTTTTCATCGCTAATAAGATTAGAGTTCAAACATAAAAACAATCTACGAGACTGTGCCCTTCGTTCTATCTTTGTAAAGGATTATTTCTATAGAGGGAACTCTTTCGAGGTGAAGTTTCTAAAAAAGTTACATCAAAAAATGAAATTTTTTTCGAGAACGATCGAAAAAAGTGATGATGGGAGAAATAGAGGTAAAGTTTCAGATCAAGAGTGGGAGCATTATATATCTAACAGTAACCATGCGAGGATAGTGTTTATAGATAAATGCTTTAAAGGTTTTGAAATGGAGGAGGTCGAAAATTTCTTCACGTTTGATAATTTGATAAAAGCTTATCAAATTCTGAATAAACTAAACCTTACAGAATTAAGCTTGTTAGCTACCAATACTATTGATAGGTTCATTTGTGACTCTATTAGTGGGAAAGCTGAATTTCCTTATATCAATAGTTTAGCTCAAGAAGTACTTAAAAAAAGCTCTAAAAGCTTTAATGATGAAGAAGTTGATATCTTAGGGTTTTTAATAAGATCTTGGTTTAAAATGACACTTAGTCGAATTGAGACAAATTTAGCTGATATAGCAAAAACGCTCCCTGAAGGAGAGTTATCTATCGAGCCATCTCATCCATTAAAGAGGGTTGATTGTAATCTTATTTTTTTAGGCTACGGTATCGTTTCTTGTAATATGTTGGAGTATAGGGGTAAGCCATTAAGCACAATGAACTTGATAGGTTTTAATGTTTATGATGTGCAAAAAAATAAAAAGCTGGTTTACAAGTTATTAATTAAGATACACTTTTTGGATGTAACTCCAGAGTGAACTTTTTTTAATTTCCGTTATTTTCCGACCACGTCGAAAAAATCTATATGTAATTTGAGGTAACTTAGAAATTGATGATGTCGGATAGGTAAGATATACCTATTTAACTTAGTCGTTTATGAGCACTAATAAAGTAAGAAAGTACACAAGAGCCTCTTTGTATAGTTAACCAACAAAGAGACTGTAAAATGACAAAACAACTTTCATATAACCCGGCATACCTACAACGTATCGAATTAGTTTTAAACCATGCCATTGAGCAATATCCTCGATTGAATGTAGTAAGATTTGACTTATATCTCCCTGATTATTATCAGTGCATAGATACACCTAAAGCAGTAGCGAGTAATTTAATATCTAGATTCTTTGCTTCATTAAAGGCAAGGCTTAGCAGTGACGCTATACAGCGCAGGCGTTTAGGGCATAGAGTTCATGATACAGACTTGTACTATGTCTGGGCGAGAGAGTTTGGGGTACTTGCTGATAAAGAGCATTATCATATTGCTATTTTTATTAATAAAGACAGGTTTCACTCTTTAGGCAACTACGATTGTAACTCTGGCAGCCTCGCATCCTTGATTATACAAGCATGGGCTAGTGCACTCGATATTCCCATAGATGAAGCGCAAAACCTTGTAAACTTTCCTGACAATGCGAGTAACTGGGTTGCAAGAAACTCTACAAACTATTCATTAGAAAGGGATATATCAGTATCTCGATTACGCTATTTAGCAAAAAATGAGACTAAGGTATGCGGGACTGGTAAGAGGAATTTTGGTAGCAGCTCTGTACCTAAGAGATCTTGATAAAGCACTGTTAAAAGCGCCCCAAGTAGGGCGCTGGCTTATTTAATATCATCTTCATAGATTTTTTGAATTATCTTCAATATAGCAATCGTATGAATAATGATTCTTATCGTATTAGTATTTAGCAATATATCCTCCTCTTAGTTGTTACTGTCTAAACTTAGTAGTTGCCTTTCTGCAAAAGAAACACAAGTTTCGCCTACGATAATGTGATCAAGTACTGTCACGTCTATTAGCGCTAAAGCACTTTCCAACTTCTTTGTAATGAGTTTGTCTGCCTGTGATGGCGTGGGATCGCCTGAAGGGTGGTTATGAGCAAAGATAACGCTGGTGGCATTTTTATTAAGCACAGATTTCACTACCTCTCTCGGATAAACCGATGCAGCATTAATCGTCCCAAAAAAGAGTTCTTGATAATCAATAATCCGATTTTGGCTATCCAAATACAACGCAGCGAATACTTCTCGCTCATACACACCTAGTTTTGCCTTTAAAAAGTCTATGGCCGTAGACGGGCTGTTAAGGGCTCCTAGGCGAGCATACCTTTGCTGCATTATTTCAGCTGCTCTTTCTAAAATTTTATCTTCTAAACATTTATATTGTGATTCGTATTGCTTGGTTTTAATTAAAGCCATGATCAAGTCCTCAGGTGGGTAATGAATACACTTGAGTGATATATGCCTTCAATATTTTTGATTTTGCCACCAGCTTAAAAAGTAACTTTCTACATAACTGACATATCTCTTGAACCTATAACGGAGATAGAAAAATGCGGTTAATCAAATTAAAAGAAGTTATTCAAAAAACGTCACTAGGCCATTCAAGTATTTATAAGTTTATTGCAGAAGGTACATTCCCAAAGCAAGTATCGTTAGGTGCTAAATCAGTGGCTTGGGTTGAGTCAGAGGTGGATGGTTGGATAGTTGAAAGAATAGAAGAAAGAGGTTAATTGTTTTATTTTGGAAGGTAATAAGAGCTATCTAAAATAGATAACTCTTGAAGAGCAGTTGCTACGGTGTGTATTCTGTTTCATGACATTTAGGACAAGGTGGCAAAGTATCATCATGATCGTCAAGTGTTACAGTGTTGCCACAATTATCACATTGGTAGGTACCGGTACCTGGTTTTTCCCCTGTTGTAGACATTTTTATATCCTCTGTAAGTTTACCTAAAAAGCTGCTTCTATTATTGAGTTGGTGATTCAATAAAACTCAGTTTTATAGTGAATGCATTAATTGAAAGGTGTTCATTAAACTTAGTAATAAGATATCCATCTGTAAAGGTATTAAAGGTAATTTATAGTCTTAAAATCGTAAGCGATAAATTGGCTACTTATTTAACAATGAGGAAAAGATATGAACTTTTTTTTAATGATTTAGAAAAGCAGCTCCCAGGTATGGATGGTGGGAACATCAATGCGCCTTTATGGCTTTCAGGTCTTGAATGGGCTGGTGCGGATGAAAAAGTAACCTTAGATATTACACGACCAACCCATGAAGTTCATGGTTATTGCGTTCCTTACTTATCTAGTGGGTGGAAAGCTGAAAACCTGAATTTTTATAAATGGCAATTCGACCAAAAAATAGCAAAAATCCTTTGTAAGGCCTTTGAATTTGAAGGTGGTTATAAAAATTACATGAAAGATCACTACTGTAATTTTGATTCGAATGAGTTTAAGTTAAATTTGTTCCCCCTCCCTTGCAAGAATATGAACACTTGGTCAGAGGAGCATATCGAACTCACTAAAACTAAGATTAAATACCACTATCAAACACACTGTTCAATTACTCGGTTTAAATTGTTTAATGCCTTAGTAAAACAGTTCCAACCAAAGGTTGTAGTTTGCTTTGGGCCAAAGTATGTCGAAGAATATAAAATGGCATTTTGGGGCGATACTTATAATGAAAACGAATGCGCAGAAGAACGAGTATTTCTAGGGAGCAAAAACGAGTTAAGAATACTTAAAGGTCACGGGTTGCCAGTGTTAGTGCTTGCGCCTTTTTTAGGGAGAAATTTAGTCGCAAATGTTGAGTTAAATAACGTGGGGGAAATAATAAAAACATATCTTTAGTACAGTTCAGCTATAGGCCAATTTTCCTCTTTGTTAGATAGCTTTATAAAACCTCAAAGGTGTATGTGATTAACTCATACTCTGGTAGGATGATTCATAAAACGTAAGGATTACAAGTATATGAATAATAATATCGAAAACATTCTACTAGCATTACTTGCTGGTGAGCCGGTATCAAATGCTGAACATGTAGTTTTAAAGGATGCTTTAAAGCCAGTATTTTTTGGTAAAGGTTTTATGACATGGGCCCGAAATGAAAAAAGGGATGAAATAAAAGAAAATATAATAAGTGAAGGCAATAGCTTAATTTACAGTGCTAAAACTGACGCAAATGCATTAATTGACTCATTCGCAAGTATGGCGAGTGAGTTAAATCAAGGTGGTCAATTAAACTTATTCTACGATCTCTACAAAATCTTCCCTAAGTTTCAAGGTGAAGCGCTTAAAGCTAAAGACGCTAAGCTTTTGTCTATAATTAAAGATGCACTTCAATCGGAAGACAAAGATGCAAAAGCAAGAGCTACTATGTTAATTGCTTTGTATGCCGAATCCAGTAACTCTCAATCTAGAAAGTCATCCGCAGGTAACGCAGCTGAGCAAGCTATAGAGTTACTAATGCGTTCAATAGGCTTAGTTAAAGGTGAAACGTACGGAACACAGTTCATTTATCAAGGCTCTAATACCGATTTCGTAATTCCTTATGCGGAAAGTGGCGATATCAATAGTGTTTCAGCATTTATTGCTGTCCAAGTTAGTACTAATGATAGAGCCCGATTAAGTTCAAGTGAATTACACCGAGGTGCAAAGAGATACTTGTGTTCACTCAATGGTTGTAATGCATCAAGTAAAAGCACTAAAGACATTGGTGATGATTTAGCCGCAGGTTATTTAGATAATGAAACGCATTATGTTGTCATTGAGCGTGAACGACTAGCTGCAATAGAAGATGCTGAAAGAAGGTTAGAGAAAGCCGAGGGAACTCCAAGAGCTGTGAATGCTAAAAGGCGTTTAAAATGGCTGAAAGCTTATGCAATTAACTATGAAGAATTTGCCCGTCAAATTAAGCAGTTAGCAAGTGAATGACTCCCTCTTCTTAACTATTAAATCAGTTATATAAACAAACAACTCTTAGCTTATATTTATACCCTGGACTTAGCTTCAGGGTTGAGTTAAACTATCAGTAATTAAAGTTTCGGAGTGATTATTTGTGCGGCATATTGAGCTGTTTGCTGGCTGTGGCGGCCTTTCATTAGGTTTAGAAAGTATGGGCTTTGAGTTTGTCTTAGGCAATGAATTATCACCTATGGCAGCAGAGACGTTTGCTTATAATTTCTTTAATGAAAATTTAAGTGAATTAGCTAAAGCCCAAGCAAAGTCGGAACGAGTGAAGTGGATTAATAGTCGCAATGATGACTTGAATACTAGGTTACGAGAAAACCCTTTTGAGTTTCCTACTATTGATGAGAGTGGTTACAGCGATTTACCTGTTGATGTTTGTGAATACGAAGGCAAGTTATTGGTTGGTAGTGTCAGGGAGCTAAACACTCTTTTATCACAACGACCGGAGCTTGCTGATGCGTTACATAATAGTTTCGGGAAAGGTGAATTAACACTTGTTTCAGGCGGCCCACCTTGTCAGAGTTTTAGTATGGCAGGAGCACGTAAAAAAGATTGTGAAAAGAATACCTTACCTTTGGAATTTGTTTCTTTTGTTGAGCGTACTAGGCCGCGTTTTGCGTTGCTTGAAAACGTAACAGGTATTTTAAGAGCATTTCAAGACGATGATGGTAATAAGTACCATGCATGGTATGAAGTCGCGAAAGCTTTCGCTTCTATTGGGTATGTGCCGCTTTGCCTTCACGTTAATGCGCGTTACGTAGGCATTGCACAAAACAGACCTCGCTTTATTCTTATAGCTATTCGACAAGATGTTCATGAGGCTATTTCTGAAGCACAGCACTTGAATGAGCAAAGCCTTAGTCTACTCGCTTCATCCTTGCCGTTTTTTAATATGGTGCAAGAACAGGGCGCTGAATTAGAATTTGGCCATTTAGATTACTTTGATGTAGATAAACAACCAAAGGAATTCGAAGGAAGCTTTTTAGCTGAACTTGTCAATGGGACTCAGGTTTCTGTTAGTGAGGCAATTGATGATCTTCGAGGTGAAGGTATAGATCCATCTAACTTTGTTACTCAACTTAACAGCACCTTTGAATTGCCAGATAGAGGCGTTACTCCAAATCACGATAAACGTGCGAATGGTGAACTTGTGCAAAGGCGCTTTAGGCTTTATCAAGTAATGCAACAAGTAGGTAGTAAAGCTATAAGCAAAGAGGTATTCGCTATTTTAAAAAGCGAATCTACAACCCTTAGTAATGATGCATGGGCTGCACTATCCAAGTATGAGTATTTAAATTTAGATGGTGAATTAGAGCTTATTAAAAGCCTTCAAGAGTTTATTAGTTATTTGAAACTTCATCCAACTAAAAAGCAAACACAGAAAGCTTTGGCTCCAAGCTCACCTGCACCAGCAGCTTTATCTATTCCTGATGATGCATGTCATTATCATGAAGATGAACTTCGAACTCTTACTGTGAGAGAGATGGCTCGTATACAGTCTTTTCCTGATAACTTTGAATTTCGCTCTAAGGTTACTACTGGCGGTAAAATGAGGCGTTATGAAGTACCCCAGTATACACAGGTCGGTAATGCTGTTCCGCCTCTACTAGGAAGGAAGTTGGGGATAGTTATCGAACAATTAAATTTTAATGACGCAGGCTAAATTCCTTCAAAATTTAGCCTGCCTTTAGTTCGGCCTTTCATTGTGTCCTAGCTTATTTGAAAAAGATAATAACCCTCAACTAGACTCAGCTGAGGGGAATAACTAGTCTTTTTTTAGCGAAAGTATAGGTCTATTGGAAAGGGGGCTGGTGTTTTTTTGTTCCCTGTCCGGCATCATTAATTTACTTATTTCCGCCTTTTTAGGCCATGATACTTTTAATTCTGAAGAGCCTCCAATCCGACTATTGAGTAAGTTTTCCAATAACTTTAATCTATCGCTATCAACTGTGGCATAACCTATTGGGACCGAGACCCCACTTTTACTATTTGGATACCCATGATACTGAACTACACCTAAGATATTAGGTATTAAAAAAACTTCCAAACGGTCTAATTCATTTGAAGTCATTAATCCAAAAGAAGTATGGTTTTTATGAAACTCACGAAACTCTTTATCGTCCCAGGTTGTTTTACCATGATGGACCATTATTAAATCAGCTGAATCATCATATTTAATAAGTGTTTTTTTTATCTTATCGCAAAAAGATATAAGAGAGTGGCTATTGGCACCCCAAAGACTAACATTGCTTGCTAACCAATATGCTTTTAGGAAAGTTTCAGCATTTGAATCTCCATTAGCATGTAACGACTCATTTAACATTCTCATGAGAGTTACATAATTTTTATCTATGTAAACTGGCCCAAAAATCGATTTAGTCAGTTGATTTCCATAGCCTGTTTTACGATCTTCTCGAGCATTTAGCCAACCAGAATAGTCTATATTATTACCGGTGACGAATTGTTTTAAAACCTCATCTTTTACAAGAGTGCAATATTCTTCTGCAGTTATCCCTTCTTCCGATCTAGGTATTGATCCTAAATAATCAGCAATATGTGCTTCTAATTGAGTGCTCAACGGCAGCTGTAGAGTATTATTTATATACTCACTAGCTCTTGTTATCCGTTTTACCTCAAGTTGCCCCATGTCACTAGGGGCATAATGAAACTCTATATCTACAGGGAACTGGATAATACCTCTATTAATTGCAGATACTACCTTATAGAGCTTTGTTCTATTTACTTCTTTCTCTGTTCTTCTGCTTAAATTTAAGTGAGTTTTATACTGAGCACTAAAATGACTTATAGCATCCTCTAGTTGAGCTGTTTTTTTAGAGTCTACTGGTAGCTCAGGTAAGCCTAGAAGTCTGTAGTTAAACCCTCGATCCTTACGTATTGAATGAGTAAAGGAGTCAAATATAGCTGTTTCGTTACGTTCAACATAATTCGTCAGAGTAACCTCATCTCCTTTTGAGGTTTGTTGTTTTAGCATACTCGTTGGTATTAATAACCCTTCTGAATCAAGTGATATCAATTTATTAGACATTAAATTATTTATTAGTTGATCAATCTCTCTTGTATTTAGCCCAAAGTAGCTTGAAATTTCATTGGGAGATATTTTTTCTAATATGAGCAAAAGTTTACAAGTAAATAACTCTAAAGCAGGGAGTAGCTTCTCTTCAGTCCATGCACAGTTAAATTCATATTTATTGGCAGGAACCAAAACGGTAATTTGATTACCGATTCTCATATCACTACTATTCATAATCAGCACCTAATAACGTTGTAGCATTAATCATCTGATAATCATTAGACTCAGATTGAACTTGAGCTTCTATGTAACCTAAAACATCACAAAGAGAGGAGTTACTTTTGTACTTTTGCTTCCACATTTCTTTTGCGCCAAGTATGATTAATCTTTCTTGAGCCCTAGAAATAGCTACGTTTATTCGAGAGCTATCTTTTAAGAAACCTTGGATCTTATCAGGATTATCACGTACTAGGCTAAGTATGATTATTTTATTTTCTTGTCCTTGATAAGAATCAACAGTATCGATCTTAATTAAGTGCCTTAAAGGTGTCATCCACTCTTCTTTACTCAGATGTGTCTCAATGTAATCTCTTTGAAGTCGGTACATAGCAATAATTCCAATGGGAAACGGAGACTCAGTGCTAACTAACGCCTCTAAATTAGAAATAACACTTTTATCTGTAAGCTTCTTGAGTAAGGAAATAATGGAGTCAATTTCAATTTGATTTATGAAGCTCTTATTTTGTTTTGTCTCTCCAGACTCTGATGTTGAATCTATCCATGTAACGCCTTTGTCCCAAGGCTTTGGCAACTTTTTATACCAATCTGGAGATGGACCTCGTCCTGTGTATAATTTACCAATGTCGCTGGCATAAAAGCATTCTGAAACTAAGTTTCCAATTGGTTCTATCATCCGGTATTGGGTATTTAGAGTTACACCATCACATGCTTTAAAACATTTTTCGAAATCACTCTCATCAAAAATATCAGCGTTAACTTCTAATTGCTTACTAGCTAATTTCAAATGTTCTTTATGATAAAAAGGTGGTAATTGCTTATGATCTCCTACAAGTAGTACTCTTTTCGCTGATTGCATTGCAACCATAAGTTCGCTAGCTTGAGCACGCCCTGCTTCATCTATAATGACCCAATCAAATTGTGAGTTCTCTATTGAAAGTGACGGCTTCCCAACCCCAACCAACGTCCCACAGACCAGTTGCTTTGTTTGTAACATAAACCTTTCGTATCCCGCTTCACCACTGCCTAAAACATCAAGCCATTCTTTACTCACTAATAGTACATCTTTTAATCGAGATATTTTTTCAGGGTTATTAAAACTATAACGTGCAGATATAACGTGATTTAATTTATCAAAAATTAGGCTGGTATCTTTTGGGAGTTCATCTATGGGGTTGCCGAGCAGCTTTGTAACTACTTTCTGTATTTTCTCCCAAAAGTATTTTTTCTCTGAGTCTATTCTTTCTAACTCTTGATTGTTGAGCGTTGTAACTCCAAGCTTGTTTAGTTTACTTTCATATTTAAGAGCTAATTGATCATATAACGAAGTTAACGGGCTCAATGTACGATAAGCTCGAGTAATCTCAGAAACTAAACTTTCTGGTAAATGTAATCGTTTAGCTAGGCTTTTTACCCTCAGATCATATTCCCTGTGGAATTTGTGCATAGACTTCCGCTGCAAAGATCTTGAATGTGATATAAGCATTCTTTCGTCAATTAAAGACTCATTACCTACACGAATTATGTCTAAATTATTACCCTTTTGAATGCATAACTCCTGCACTTTAATTGCAACGTTATCCACGGCACTATGTTGTTGACCAACTAATAAAATATTTTTTACAGACTCGAACTCGTATAAATAATGTATAAATTTAGCGATAAATGTCGTTTTTCCGGTTCCAGGTGGCCCTTGTAGTACTCCAATTGGTCCGTATTTTATTAATTTCTGGAAAGCCTCTAACTGCCTCGAATTAATTTCTTTTCCTGATTCATCATACATTTCTTTTAATAGTTCAATGTCTGGCTCATTAGAAAGTTCAGTTCTATTTAAACCTGATAATGGATTGAAATAGTTTTTAAGATCGGGAATTATTGCTTTGTTATTTAATACACGGTCAAGAGCTTTTTTCCGTAGCTCTCGAGATGATTTACTTCTTATAGACTCTATTTTCAGTAAACTACCGGGCTTTAGCTGATTGATCGCGGAATCAAACCTTACTTTTATTGACAAATAGTTTTCATTAGATTCAAAAGTATTAATTTCACCGAATGGTTCGCTAAAGTTTCCGGAGTAAATTAATAATTTATCGTCAAAGTCGAGCTCAAGTTGGTCATAGCCTTCTGTTGAGTAGGGTACTAATATGCCTCCGGAACCCTCTTTAATTTCACCATATTCAACCGAAACAGTTTTCCTCATATCTGTTTCAGTCTCACTTAATGACTTCCATATATCAGATGGTTCTATAGAGTTTTTTTCTTCTTCTGTTAAGGGAAGAGGATCGTCAGAGTGACTGCTAAACTTTTCAACCATCATATCAATTACAGGCTCTAGCCCTAAAATTACATCTACAATTGGATGTTGCTCGCACAATGAGCCATGTTTTACGGATATACTCTCTTTAATTAAAGATGTTGATTTACTTGATGCTGATATAACCGAACTTAATGGTATGTTTTCGTAAAACACCACGCTTGTTATTATTCTTTTTTCAACGTCAATCTTTAGTTGTAGAGAATCCTTAGCTCCAGTTAGATAGCAATCTAACAATCCTCCATTGTTTCCCTTTCCCCATTTTACATTAAAATAAAAGTTACCTTCGAATGGTTCTAAAACTTTAGCATTGGTTGGGAATTTGGAACTGCCCCAGCAGAGCTCAAGAGGTTTTTTAATATCCTCTTCAATACTGGATATTTTTTTAGGGTTCTGACTATCTTGAATACTGTTTCGAAGAGGTTTAAGCGAAATAGGAATTAAATCTTCGTCCCCTAGGCCTCTGTTAATTTCTTCTTTTATTACTTCTGAAAGATCGTCCCCAAATATAGTTTTAACTATTTTATATACTGCAAACCTATCTCGACCAAATGCATCGGTAATAGAAGGGTTTTTCGGGGTGTAATGAGTATTAAATGCAGGGCTTTCAGAACCATAATCCAGCAAATCAATTAAGATTAAATTAAGTGTTTCTTCATTTTCTTTAACTACAATATTTTCGGGATGGAGGTCTCCATGATATATATTTTTGCTATGAAAAAGATCTACGACCTCTATTATCTCTTTGGCAATATTGATTTTATTAGATAATTCCATATCCGTATTCTTTATGTAGTCTGATAGAGTTTCACCTGTTACATAGTTGGTAACTAAAAATACTCCCCCACCTTGCATAATTCCATAATCAATAAATTCTTGAGTTGGTAGTTTTGCAGAATTTATGTCATCTAATCTAGAAAAGAACTGTTGAACTCGTCTATTAACGCCCGGAGTTGATTTTTGGATACTGATGCTAGACCAAATTTTTACTGATATTTTAGATTTATCTTTTATGGCTAGGTATCTTTTTTTACAGCTAGGGCTTCCTAGTTGCGAAAATGCCTCGCTTTCTGTTCCTGGGTATGCAGGGTAAATATTCAAAAGGTTGAAAGGATTAATATCTTGTTTAATAAGAGAGCTATTCATCAGTTCATTGAAGACTTTATCATCTTCCAGTTTCATTTCTTGTTCAGGGGATGTGATTTTGTTGAATTCACTTAGCATCTCTCCTGCATCAGAAAATCTTTCCTTTGGATCCCACTGTAATGATTTTTCAAACCAATCATTTAGAGCACCGCCAAACAAGTCTTCTTCTGGCTTTATCCATTCCGGAGTATCACCATTATTTAGTTTGGTAGAAAAACAAATTTCATAGGCAACTAAGGCAAGTAAAAAAACATCAATACGAAAAGGATCAATTAATTCAGACTGCTCAAATAGTTCATCTTCAGGAAGGTTTATATTGCTACTTTGTAGCAATTTACGGTGTTCAGAAATAGTACCTTTTTGGTCAAAATATGAAGCAGCAAAACCAGATGCTAAAACAGTTGAGCTTTCTGGTGCGTACCATAAGTTATGTAATGCAATATCTCTATGAGCAATGTTTAAATTATGAAGTTCATCAAAAGGTGCGAGAATAGCTCTGACTATGTCAATTCTTGTGTTTTTGGACCAGTTTTCTAGATCAACTGATAAATATTCATCAAGCCTCGAATATGTTTTCCTTAGCTCATAAATTTCACATGTATCTTCTGTTATATCACTTTCTGATAGAGAGTTAATCGATCGTAGCAAGTAATCAGGTAATACAGATTGATCTCTAACATACTGACCTATATTTGTTTCTCGTAGAGCTATATTTGCCCAAGTACTTTGTAATGCAGACTTAGTCCCAAGCTGTGAAAAATCCCATCTACGAATTAAACCACCTAAAGTCGATATTTTTTCATCTTGAGCTTTGAACTCGTTATATAAATTTTCCCTATGAGTAAACCAAGGTACATCTTTTGATGCTATGTAACTACCAACCTTTAAACTCTTTGGCTCTACATTAGGTCCATCGAAAAACCTATTTATATAAGACAGATTACGCTCAGAATTAGGCCGCTCTTTACCTGATTTAATGAAGTAGTTAGCAACACCATTACTTTGTACAATTGACTCATAACCATTTCTAATTTGCATGAACTCATCTAGTGTATGGATAAACTCAGTTTCACTAGATGGTAAGTTTTCAGCTGTCGCTGTGCCACAAAGGACTACATGGGCTTCAACATGAAGACGATAGCCTAGTAAGCTCTCCATTTCACTTATTAAAAGGTTTTTAATACGCTGTGCGTGCTCTCTTTTAATTTGATAAGGGCTTTTCCCGCGATTGCGGTTATTCTGATACCAAATACCATTAGAGGAAGTAATTTTTCCGTTCCATTCTTTCAACTCAACAATTAGAATGCGATCGTGTGTAATAATGAGGCAATCAATCTCCATAGAGCCTTGGGAGTCTGCAATAACAATCCCTGCATAGGCTTGCCAGCTATCTTGCAACCCTTTCTCCATTTTATCAACAGCTCTTAATTCACTTTTGTGTAGTCCTGCTCCACCAACTATATTTAATTTCACTATTTTTCCCTAAACGGATCTTCGAGTTAAATTCTTTACTAGTTAACTAATTCATTACTAGTATTTTACTATTGTTATAATAACTAACACGGATAAATCTTAACAGCTTCTTATTTATCTTAAAGAAGAGTTTCAATAATGGGTTGTGAGTCTTTAGGTTACTCAACTTTACTGTGATTATTGTTTTTCGAGGAATATATTTAAATCAGCATAACCTTCACACTCAAACAATGCTTCACCATCACCAGCATAGATCTCTGGCTCTTCATTAGTTCCTTCATTGATTGCTTCAACTATTACATATCTAGGCGTCTCTTCTTCTCTTTGCTCTGTGTCAGCATAATCTACCCACAGTACATAATACTGTTCGCCTACTTTAAAGTAGAAGCTAGGGCATTGATCATTGTGCCAGCTTTTATCTATTAGGTAAGGGTGATCTTTTAAGTCAAAGCCGAGGTCAAAGTTTTGACCAAACTCTTGTTTATAAAGTGACATATTGTTTCCTTCTTAAAAACTAATTTAGCCAGTGCTACATGCACTGGCTCTATGCCGTACTTGCGTTATAAGGCGTTTAAATGCTCTATAGCCACCTTCCAAGGAAGTCTTCGGCCTGATAGCTTCATTTTCTCGTAGGCCTTAAACGCGGTTTCTTTCGTTACTATTTGTTGCCTAACAAGCTGCGTTATTAATGAAATAGTGCCTTGGACAACAATGCCTTCTTTTTCAGCGGCTTTTCTTAAAGCCATATCGCCAGTTACAAGAGGGCAGTTTTTTTGCTTAGCTAAACACAAAGCAAATATATCGTTACGGCTGGCATTTAAATACAGCGGAATTAACTCCATTGCATGCATCATTGAATCAGGTGATAGCTCTTCTAAAGTTAAGCCCATAGCAGGTAAATGTGCGTGTTCTTCCTCAAGTTCTTCAACGAATAAGATATCAGGTATGGCGAATTGATAAGGTAGCTGAAAAAGTTGGGTTAGTAGCTCACCTTCTTCCATATCTATTAATATATTGGCATCACTAATTAGTAGCCGCTGCATTAAGCACCTCTAACTTTCGCTCTTTGTGAAAGCTTGAAAGTGATACTCCTAATAGCTCTGCTGCTTTAGATATACCAATGTAGTCTTCACTTAGCGCACGATATACTAGCTGCTTATAGAGGTAAGTAACTTCATGTGGATAAGGTTCACCAGGTTCCTGAGTACGCCAGCCCTGCTTACCAAACCAAATAAACATATTCTTTTGGGTTTGATATGAAATTACACCAGACTGTGAAGCACGGAACAAAGAGGCAAGCATGCTTATGCCATACTCATGCTTGAGCATGTATAGCTCTTGTGCTTCTAATTGAGTTCGGCTTTTACCTAAGTGTTGTATTAAGCTAGTGCTTGGTAATAAAAAAGCCCCTGCGAAGTGATTACATGCCTTTTCTTCATCAAGCTTTTCAGACAGTCGGCTGTGCAATACTAAGTGACCCAATTCATGAGCGAGTGTAAACCGTTGACGATCACCACTTTGTGCCGTAGAGATAACAACAACAGGTAGTCCATTAATGTTACCCGCGAGACCATCAAACTTTTTACTTGTTTCTACATCAGTGCAAATTATCATTACACCTTTCGATTCCAGCGTATCAATCATGTCATGAATTGGATTTAAGCCTAAACCCCATTCATTGCGCATAGTGGTGGCTACACCTTCTAGCTGCTCATATGAATCAATCATATCAGGTAATGTACTTGGTAGTGAAAATGGCGTAATAGGTTTAATCGAGTCTGGATAAAAGTTTAAAAGTTCTTGCCAGCGCTCAGCCTGATCTAAAACATCACCATTTATACGATCTAAAATTTTCTGTGGTGTGCTTGCACGCTTACGATATTCCACACCTTCTAACTTTACTTTTATAGGACGGAAAAAGTATTCAGTGCGCACTTCAAGTGCGCTTGCAAGCTTTAATAAATTAGAAGAAGACGGCATAGCAGTACCATGCTCATATTTTTTTATAGCATTGGCGGATACACCAACTGCGGTAGCTAGTGCTTGCATTGATAGGCCTGAGGCTTTTCGGGCACGAGTGAATCGTTCAGCAAACATGTGTATGTACCTCGAGGTTTATAAAATTAATCTATTTGTCGCAAATATAAACCATTGGTGTATTTTTGTCCATAAACATAAATTGTACTTATGTAGCTGAGATATACTACTGGTTTTATTTTTACGAGAAGTTTAAAGGGATTATGTAGTAAACTAGGAGTTATTAGTTGAGGTGATAAATCGAAATTATTCACCCAGTACCCCACACAGTACCCCATGGTGTTGTGGGTTGAAATAAAAGGTTTACATATCAAATGAGTAGAGCAGGAATACAGTGGTTCCCTGGGCACATGAATAAAGCCCGAAATGAAATTAAAGAAATAATGCCACAAATGGATGTGATCATTGAAGTGCTAGATGCACGCATTCCTTACAGTAGCGAAAACCCGATGGTGGCTACCCTGCGTGAAGGTAAACCGGTCATCAAAATTTTGAATAAAGCCGATTTAGCTGACCCTAAAATGACCCAAGCGTGGAAGGATTACTTTGAGCAAGAAAATGGCGTAAAAGCGATTGCATTTGGTAACGATAAAGCGGCTGAAGTGCATCGTATTAATGAGCTATGTAAAAAGTTAGTGCCGCATAAAGTTGGTGCCGATAAGCAAATTAAAGCCATGATAATGGGTATTCCAAACGTAGGTAAATCTACGCTTATTAATGTGCTTGCTGGGCGTATAGTGGCTAAAACAGGTAACGAGCCTGCAGTAACTAAGGCGCAGCAACGTATTAAGCTTGATGATGGCATTATGCTTTATGATACGCCAGGGATGCTGTGGCCAAAAGTAGAAAACGAAAACTCAGGTTATCGTTTAGGCGCAACCGGTGCGATACGTGATACCGCTATTGAGTACGAAGAAGTAGCAAGTTACACCGCTGAGTATTTATTGCATGCTTATCCTGAGCTTTTAAAAGCACGTTATAAGTTAGATGAGCTACCAGAAAGTGATTGGGAGTTTGTTGAAATGGCGGGTAAAAAACGCGGCTGTATTCGCGGTGGTAACCAAATCGATACGTATAAAATGTCAGAAATTCTAATTAATGAATTACGAGATGGTATTATTGGCCGTATCACCATGGAAACACCTACCATGCGTGAAGAGGAAGAAATAATGGTGGCTGGATTGCGCGCTGCTGCAGAGGCTAAAAAGCAAGCCAAAGAAGAAGAGAAAAAACAACGCCGAGCACGTGCACGAAAAAACCGCCGTTAATTTTTAAAGCGTAGGTTAAAGCCTTACGCATTAAATTACAGACATAAAAAAAGCCCGTAAGGGCTTTTTTAGTTTCATATCTACCGTCACCGATATGAGCAATGTAGCAAGTAAATGAGTAGGGCGGAAACAGGTCATAAACAGCAAGGGGCGTTGTGGTTTATAACAGGTTTCCATAGCTGTTAGCGTGCGCCACACGTCTGTTTCAGGGTCGAGAAACAAATGAATTTTTCAGTCACAAAAAGCAATGTACCGCCTTCTTGTTGATAGTGATTATCAGTTAGATTTGAGTGGTTGTCAACATCTTAATGCAAATAATTCTCATTAACTTTGGGCTGATTGTATATTAAATTACAGGCATAAAAAAAGCCCGTAAGGGCTTTTTAGTTTCATATCAACCGTCACCGATATGAGCAATGTAGCAAGTAAGTAATAGACGATTATCTGCAATCAATATCAAGGGGCGTTGTGATTAATAACAGATAATCTTAGCTTTAACGTGAGCCACACGTTGTTTCAGGGTCGAGAAACAAATGAACTTTACCGTCACAAAAAGCAATGTACTTCCTTCTTGTTGAGATTGATTATCAGTTAGATCTAAATAACTGTCAATACCCAAATGCAAATAATTCTTATTTTAATTTTTTGTTCATTTATAGCACTAACGTAAGGGCTGTAAAACGGATTTCATGTTGCGGGGAAAACACTACTTTATAGCTACTATTAAATAAGCTGAAGCGAAGCTACTGGGAAAAAGTAGCCTGCCACTAACCGGTGTTGCCTGTATTAATAAAGTAATTACGGATCTAGCTTTATTAGAAATTAAAGACGGCGCTTTTCACTTGTTAGAATGCGCGCCAGGAGTAAGTGTTGATGAAATTAAAGCCAAAACGGCGGGTAATTTAGTTATTTGTGACAAAGTCAAAACCATGACTTTTGAGTAATTTTACTAATGATGGGCATGGAGCAAAATAATTTTATATGCTTCATTCCATCACTGCATTACACTTATTTAGCACTTAAGTCATTTAAATTCAGTTTATAACGGGCCCCTATCAAGCCCATCTCATACCCCAAAATATCTTTAAAGCAAGTTTTTTATAAATTGATTGCATTTTAAGCGACTTCTATGGTGATGTTCGCTTTAAGTAATGCTATACTCCCGCCGAATAATTTATCGACTTTATTAAGAGTAAAATTAATGGCAGATTTATCGAAGTACAGAAACATTGGTATTTTCGCGCACGTTGATGCGGGTAAAACCACAACTACTGAGCGTATCCTAAAGCTTACAGGTACAATCCACAAAAGCGGTGAGACACATGATGGTGAGTCTACTACCGATTTCATGGAGCAAGAAGCTGAGCGCGGTATTACTATCCAGTCTGCGGCAGTAAGCTGTTTCTGGAAAGATCACCGTTTTAACGTTATCGATACTCCTGGACACGTTGACTTCACAGTTGAAGTTTACCGTTCACTTAAAGTATTAGATGGCGGTGTGGGTGTATTCTGTGGTTCTGGTGGTGTTGAGCCACAATCAGAAACTAACTGGCGCTACGCGAACGAATCAGGTGTTGCACGTATTATTTTCGTAAATAAATTAGACCGTATGGGTGCTGATTTTTACCGTGTAACTGAGCAAGTACAAAAAGTACTTGGTGCTGTTCCATTAGTTATGACTTTACCAATTGGTATTGAAGACGAATTCGTAGGTGTTGTAGACGTTTTAAACAAACAAGCATATGTTTGGGATGAGACAGGTCTTCCTGAGAACTACTCAATTGTTGACGTTCCTGCAGACATGGTAGAAAAAACTGATGAATACCATGAGTTCCTAGTTGAAACTGCTGTAGAGCAAGACGATGACCTAATGGAAGCGTACATGGAAGGTGAAATGCCTTCAGTTGAAGATATCAAGCGTTGTATCCGTAAAGGTACTCGTGACCTTGCGTTCTTCCCTACATACTGTGGTTCTGCATTCAAAAACAAAGGTATGCAATTAATCCTTGATGCTGTTGTTGATTACTTACCAGCTCCTACAGAAGTTGATCCTCAACCTCTTATGGATGAAGAAGGTAACGAAAACGGCGAGCACGCAATTGTATCTGCAGACGAACCTTTCAAAGCGTTAGCATTCAAAATCATGGATGACCGTTTTGGTGCGTTAACTTTCGTACGTATTTACTCTGGTAAGCTTAACAAGGGTGACACTATCCTTAATGCATTTACTGGTAAAACTGAGCGTGTTGGCCGTATGGTTGAGATGCAAGCTGATGATCGTAAAGAACTGACTGCAGCACAAGCGGGCGATATCATCGCTATCGTTGGTATGAAGAACGTGCAAACTGGTCACACTCTTTGTGATCCTAAGCACCCAGTAACACTTGAGCCAATGGTATTCCCAACTCCAGTAATCTCGATTGCTGTACAGCCTAAAGATAAAGGCGGTAATGAGAAAATGGGTGTTGCTATCGGTAAAATGGTTGCAGAAGATCCATCTTTCCAAGTTGAGACTGATGAAGATTCAGGCGAAACTATCCTTAAAGGTATGGGTGAGCTTCACTTAGATATCAAAGTAGATATCCTTAAGCGTACTTACGGCGTAGACCTTATCGTTGGTCAGCCTCAAGTTGCTTACCGTGAAACTATCACTCGTGAAATCGAAGATAGCTACACGCATAAGAAACAATCTGGTGGTTCTGGTCAGTTCGGTAAAATTGATTACCGCATCAAGCCTGGCGAAGTGGGTTCTGGCTTTACATTCTCTTCATCAGTTGTTGGTGGTAACGTACCAAAAGAATTCTGGCCTGCAGTTGAGAAAGGCTTCAAGTCAATGATGGGTGAAGGTGTTCTAGCTGGCTTCCCAGTACTTGACGTTGAAGTTGAACTTTTCGACGGTGGCTTCCACGCCGTGGATTCATCTGCAATTGCTTTCGAAATCGCTGCTAAAGGCGCTTTCCGTCAGTCTATCCCTAAAGCGGGTGCACAACTTCTTGAGCCAATCATGAAAGTTGACGTGTTCACACCAGAAGATCACGTAGGTGATGTAATTGGTGACCTTAACCGTCGTCGTGGTATGTTAAGCAATCAAGAAGCTGGTTTAACTGGCGTTCGTATTAAAGCTGACGTACCGTTATCAGAAATGTTCGGTTACATCGGTTCACTACGTACAATGACATCAGGTCGTGGTCAGTTCTCTATGGAGTTCTCACACTACGCACCATGTCCACAAAACGTAGCTGACACAGTAATCGCTGCAGAAAAAGAGAAAAAAGCAGCTAAGTAATTAGCACTTTAACTCTTTAAAAAAACCCGCACTTGTTGCGGGTTTTTTATTGTTTAACTTTTATAAAGCATGATTGATTTAAAGATAATGAAGCCCGTCGTATTAAATGAGCATGGTTAAAAAAATGAGTGTAAACGCAGCTAAAAAAAAGGAGCAACACAAGATTGCTCCTTTTTTATTTGTAGTGGTATTAACTTAGCTTATTTGCAGTTTTTGTGATGAGTGCTTTAAACTTCTTTCGATGTGATTCACTACTAAAGTTCTGAATAGGCATTGTCACTTTATGTTCTAATGGTAACAGCGGTGTTGCTGTTGAATAACGCCCTACAGGTGGAACGGCTATCTCTTTGAGGTGTACTTTAAGAGCTGCTAATGTTGCATCATTATCAACTTCACTCGGGCAGAGGAAAATGCCCCACTGCCTTAGCTTAATGCCTAGCTTGATACTACTTGAGTAACGCACAATAGGAGCAGCGAGGATGAGCCCTAATAAAATAGGAGATAACCACCAAAAAAAGACCGGTGTAAAGTAATAAGCAACGCTACCCCATACAATGGCAACAAGCGAAGAAAACAATGTATAACTAAACGCTTCTTTCCATGGCACCATTCTGCCTTCACGCGGTTGAGCGTCCCATTTTACTTTTTTACCTAAAAATACACAGACTACAAAGTACGCATGAAATACCATCATTAATGGTGCCACAATAATGGCAAACACGGTTTCAATTATAGATCCTAAAGTAAGTTTTAATGCACCACCAAAGCGCTGCTTACGGTGTACTAAGGTAACAATCACGCCCATGAGTTTAGGCAATAATAAAATAATGATAGTTAGGTAAAGTAATGAGTCAATGAGTTCTGTTTTGGCTATTTGCCAAGTTGGAAATAGTTGATAGGCGCGATTAAAATAGACATCACTATTTAAAGCGCGTGTTACCGCATCTATGGTACTTAACGCCAGCATAGATAACCAAATGAGTGATGATATATACGCGGTTGCACCCAGTAAAAAATGCAGCTTACTCATTAGCTTTAATTTTGCTGATGATAATAAGCCAAGGTGTTGAATATTACCTTGAACCCAGCGTCTATCGCGTACAGCATAATCTAATATGTTGCTCGGAACTTCCTCGTAACTGCCTTCAATATCGGCAAGTAATAATACGTCCCAATTCGCGCTATGTAATAAAGAGGCTTCCACAAAATCATGACTTAAAATTTCACCACCAAAAGGCGCTTTACCTTTTAGTGTTGGCAAGCCACAGCAATCAATAAATGCTTTGACGCGAATAATGGCATTATGGCCCCAGTAATTGGCTTTATCGGTTTGCCAAAAAGCAGAGCCGGTAGCTAACATTGGACTATAAAGAATTGAAGCGAACTGTAAAAAGCGTCCAAAAAAGGTATCTTGGCGCACAGGAATAGGGATAGTCTGAATCAATCCCGCTTGTGGATTATTTAGCATACTGGTAGTGAGCTCTAGCATGCATTGGCCAGTCATTACACTATCGGCATCCAATACAATCATATGCTCGTATTGGCTACCCCAGCGCTCACAAAAGTCGGTTAAGTTACCTACTTTACGATGTTTGTTATCTTCACGGCGACGATAAAATACCTGCTTTGCAGTATCACCTAAGCGCTCACATAAAGCATGCCATGCGCTTAATTCATTACTAGCAATAGTTGCGTCTTGTGTATCGCTCAGTAAATAAAAATCAAAGTGTTTTAATTGCCCAGTGGCTTTTAACGATTGCAAGCTCACTTCAAAACCAGCAATAACTCTATGGGTGTCTTCATTATAAATAGGCATAACTACAGCCGTTTTTTGCTGTGATAGTGCTTCATTGTTAATGGAGATCGGTTTTATTCTTCTTAGCGTGAGCGGATCTATACGAAATAGCTGTAGTATAAAACCAATGCAGCCACTACAAAACGCGGTGACTATCCAAGCAAAGGTAATAGAAAACAAAGCAAGCAGTGCATACTCAAGCAAGGTCATGCCATTTGAGTTTAAAATTTCAAACATAATTGAAATGCCATAGCCTGAGAGGCCAATAGCAGCTATAGCAAATAACCATACGCGAAGTGTTTTAAAAGGCATTGGTGTGCCAGTACTTTGTTTACTTGATGTCATTTGGATACCAAACATAGCTCCATACCTCGCTCACTGCTTTGTTACGTAGCTTTAGCGATAAACGCATATCTACAGGGTTACTGTCTTCTGGGGCGACTTTGAAGGCAACTCGCCAGCCTAATGATTTTGGTAGCTTTTGCACTGTAATATCACGCGCTTCACCTGTGCTAAGTTGCAAGTCTGCGCTAAGTACTAATTTTTCAGATAATTGATTGATATCAGGACCGGTAAAGTCAACAGTAAATTGACGATGGCTTTTTGGCGGTGGATTATCTTCACCAGGTAATGCGGCACTACCAATACGCGTTCTAGCTACTTTGGCCAAATTATTTTGGCTTAGATAATCATTAAACGTCGTCATCTTATAGCTAAACTTTAATGCCTCTCCTGCTTTGAACGGCTTTTCAGGAACCCAATAACTTACAATATTATCGTTTGTTTCAGTATCTGTTGGAATTTCTACTAGCTCAACACGGCCATTGCCCCATTCACCTTGTGGTTCTATCCAAAGGCTAGGGCGGTCATGGTAATGCGCTTCGATATCAAAGTAGTTATTGAAGTCACGGTCACGCTGCACAAGGCCAAAGCCTTTTGGATTCTCATATGAAAAAGAGGTTACACTGAGTTGGGATGGATTATTAAGCGGACGCCATACCCAATTACTCTCTTGTGACTGCGTGAGCAAACCATCTGAATCATGTACTTCAGGGCGGTAATCATCAAAAAACTTAGTGCTATTTTCACCGTGATAAAACATGCTCGTTAATGGCGCTATACCTAGCTTTTTAACATCTTTACGAGCAAAAATTTGCATGTCGACGTTAACACGTGTCTGTGTGTTTGGGTCTATTTCAAACTTGTAGGCTCCCGCTACCGATGGGCTATCGAGTAAAGCAAAAATAGTAATATTAGTTTGCTCTGGTGTTGGTTTTACTAACCAAAACTCTTTGAATGAAGGAAACTCTTCACCAGATGTTTGTGCGGTATCAATTGCCAACCCGCGTGCTGATAAGCCATAAACTTGATTAGGTCCAACTAGGCGAAAATAAGAAGCGCCCTGAAACACCATAATTTCATCTTTATAGTCATCGTTATTTAGTGGGTAGTGCAATCTAAAACCAGCATGCCCTAACTGTGTACCTTCAACACTTTTCGCTATTTCATCTTTTAGGTGTGCTGCTGTTCCATCATATTGATAAAAGTCTGTGCTAAATGGGAGACGGCTAAGCTTGGCATCTTGATCAACGATATTGATTTTGACTGGGGTTTTATATAAAAAACCTGGGTGAAACAGTTGCAGCTCATAAAGCCCTTTATCTTTCCATACCGATTGATCGTGTTTGAAGCGGATTGAGCGGTAGTCTTGATAATCAATACTATTGAGCGCTTCTATTTGTATGTTTTTAGGTGCAATGTAATCTTGCTCAGCAAGCTTTTTAGCACGCGCACTTATCACATCAAATAAGCTGCCTTGTGGTATTGCCGCTTCTAATGAGGTTGCTGCAATGGCGTTGTTCGTTCCCCACAGTGAAAAAACTATCAACATCCCTACCAAAGGTTTAAAAGCCCTTTGACAAGTTGATATAAGGTGAATGCGTTCTTTCATTTTGAATCCTTTATAAAAATATATTTACAGCGAGAGTAACGTTTATCTCAATGGTTTTTATATGGGTTAGCAGGACTGGGCAATTATCGTTTTAGCGCAGGTGTAGTAACGCAGCTTCACACTTTGTATTTATTAAACAATAAATGAAAGGTGTGAAATTTGATAAAGGCCATATCAAGGTTTGCATAGATAGTAAGCAATGTTTGCTGAAGCTTGTCTGAATTACATTTGTATAAAAAATAAAAAAGCCGCGAAAGCGGCTTTTGAGTAACTATATAGATATTTTAGGTCACAATACCTAATTGTTAACCGACTAATTAAGCTTAATCAGCATACTTTGTTGCTTTGTACGTTAATTTAACATTACCAAAAGGAATGGCGCCGTTTACACGCACTCGCCACTTACCTTCTTTAGGGTTGGTAAATGAACAGCTTTCGCTATTACCGAAGCTTATTGAGGCGCAATCTTTTCTGAAAAGAGTCGGGTTTCTTTTATGGCGTACAAATAAGTTTGCATCACCCCAGCCACCGTCAAGGCTAACCGTTAGCTCGTCATAACCTTGTGGGATTTCAAAGCTGTAGCTTTTCCACCAAAACCACCCGCCAATATTATTAATTTCGCCAATAATTACTTCAGGTTCTGGCTCAGGTGGCGCGATAATGGTCGAGCGAATATCGACAATAACAGGGTCATGATCTGACGCTCTGTAAGGACCTTGAGCATATAAGGTTGATTGTTGTGCGTCAGATTTAAATTCAACATTATAATCAAGCGAGATAGGCTCATCGGCATTAATGTGCCAATCGGTTGTACTGACTACTTTATTTAATAAGCTTGGACTGGCTAGGGCGTGATCTAAACTACCCGCTCGGCCAGAAAAGCTATAAGAGTAACCTAAAGTGTTGCCATCTAGCTCAGCAACCACATTTTTAAGGCCTTTATCAGCAAATGCACGGATAGGATCTTCCATTGCATAGGCGTTCATGTCGCCAACAAGAATGATATCTTCATCATCAACCCCTGTTGGTTTGCTATTTAACCAATCAGCAAATGCATTGGCGCCAGCAGTTCGAATTTCGTTCCAACATGCTTGGCCGTCATTTTGATCAGCGTTTCCACCAGTTGCACTTCCACAACCACCTTTAGATTTTAAGTGAGCAACGGCAACAGTAAAGACTTCTTCTGTCTCTAAAGACTTAAAGCTTTGCGCAATAGGTGCGCGATTGCTGTAGTCAAAAGGCGCGTCAGTTGTAATCGCTGCTGTTCCTACTTGCTGTACTTTATCAGCACGATAAATAAGCGCGGTAGTAATAGCGTCGGTACCGATTTTATCAACGCCAAAGTCCACAAATGCATATTGATTTTGACTGTCGGCATCATTAAGTGCATTTACTAAGCTTGCAACTGCGCTAAATTCGCCAAAGCCGTCATTTTCAATTTCCATTAAGCCAATCACATCAGCTTGCATAGCACTGATAGCACTAACTAGTTTGGCCTGCTGACGAATTAATTCTACTTCTGAGTCAGCGCCTCGGCTAGTTGGGAAACCGCCGCCTTGGCCGTCGCCATTAAAGTAGTTAAGTACGTTAAAGCTGGCAACACGTAAATCAGCGTCAGGGTTTAACTCTGGTGCATCGGTACGCGGATTCGTTGCTATAAACTGAGGTGTGACCGTTGGGTGAATACGGTAAGTGCTAAAACTGTACGCTAGGGCGCCAGTAACGGTATTTACTGTATCGCCTGTGCGTAGAGTATTCTCTGCTGATAACCCTGGGACAGGATAAGCGATAGGATCGCGGTTTTGACGAGTTGAGCCATCATCTAAGAGTATTTTTTTATTTAGATTTTGCGCTTCAACCGCATTCGCAGCCGCGCCAGGAAGTGCAACTTGAGTACCTTGGTATAAGCGTTCAGTAGCAAGCTCTAGTTCACCATATCGACCTAAACCATAATTGTTAGTAACAATAAGTGGCTGCTCTAGGGTCACCAACATACCTTCAAATGCTTCTAACTCACTTTGATCGATAACGGGTAAAGTGATTTTAGTCGGATAAGCTGAAAGGCCGGTATCACAAATAGCAACTTGGCTAACATTACCAATTTGGGTGGCATCAAAGTACTCTTCAACAGTACCTTGTACGCGAACATGATCGCCAACATTCATATCAGTATTGGTAAAGTAAACAAATACCCCTTCAGAGGTAAGTGGGTTTGTATCTTCATCACTATTAAGTGAATTTACAAAAAAGCCTTTGAGCTGATCATCTGCTTGGAAATCAGCTGTCACAACGCCTTCAAATTCAACCACAGTGTTAACCAGTGGACTGCTTGCGCCTTCACCTTGAATACTGCTAATTAATGTTTTATCAGCGCCACATAGTAAAGGATCTTCAGGTTCTGGCTCAGGATCTGGATTAGGTGAAGAATTCCCTGCAAAGATACCTAGATCACTAAAATCATCTTGATCAAATTGCAGCCATAGCTCACTTGGATTAAAAGCGCCATCGGCATCAGTGCGTCCGTTTAGCTCGGTTTCTTTACGGCGCAATGTTTTATTTTGTGTTTTCACGCCCCCTTCTGACCAAAATGAACCCGGGTCTACACCGCGCTGGCCAAAGCTATCAATAACGGTTGAGCCTTGCGTAAGTACCAGTGCGTCATCACCATTAAAGTTAGTGACGGCGCTGAGTTGATCTGCTTTTTCTTTTAATTCAACTGAAGCATTACCATTAACAATGACATACGTGCTATTAGCAGCAAGTTCACCGGTTAAATCGAGCGTATTGTTTGCCTCTGTATTGCCATTTGAATAGAGACTTAGGGTGTAGCCATCCAATGACAGTGGGGTTGTCGAATTATTAAATAGTTCTACTGCTTTATTATAGCTACTGCCCTCTACGTATTCTGATATAACGAGGTTAGCGGTAGCGGGTGCACTGAGGCTTGCTAACACAAGCGCCAATGGCGTTATTTTTGTTTTCAACATTATTATTTTTTCCCGTGTTTTTGTTTCCCCAAATGGGACGCTTAGTGTAATGAAAAATAATTACAAATAGAATACAGAATGTTAACAATGTTAAGTTTTGTTATTTTTTGAGGTAGAACGTACAGTTGTGTGTTTGGTTTTAGGTAAGACAGAGCCTGTGTAGTGTGATTACTATCTATAAAAATAGGGGGTAACGCTGCATAAATGCCAACTATGTGTTGTTCTTAAACATAAAAAAAGGGCAATAAAGCCCTTTTATATCAATATGCTTTTATTACTTATTTAAATAGCGGGCTGCCTGCTTTGCAAAGTAAGTCAGAATGCCATCAGCACCTGCACGTTTAAATGCTAATAAAGATTCCATAATAGTGGCTTCCTCACTCAGCCAGCCGTTATCAATAGCGGCTTTATGCATCGCGTACTCACCACTTACCTGATAAGCAAATGTTGGTACACCAAATTCATCTTTAACGCGGCGTACAATGTCTAAATAAGGCATACCTGGCTTAACCATTACCATATCGGCGCCTTCTTGCAAATCAAGAGCCACTTCGCGAATAGCTTCATCAGAGTTGGCAGGATCCATTTGGTAAGTTTTTTTATCAGCGCCTTTTAAGTTTCCTGCTGAACCGACAGCATCTCTAAATGGGCCATAGTAGCTTGATGCATACTTTGCTGAATAGGCCATAATGCGAGTGTGAATAAAGCCATCAGCTTCAAGGGCTTCACGAATTGCACCAATACGCCCATCCATCATGTCTGATGGGGCAACAACATCAGCACCTGCATGTGCGTGTGATAGCGCCTGCTTAACTAAAATTTCGGTAGTGACGTCATTAATTACATAACCTGCATCATCAATAATGCCGTCTTGACCATGCACAGTAAATGGGTCAAGTGCAGCATCGGTGATCACGCCAAGCTCTGGAAAGGTTTCTTTTAATGCGCGAACAGTTCTTTGTGCTAAGCCATCATCGTTATACGCTTCTTCAGCGAGTAGAGATTTTTTATCTGCAGGGGTAACAGGGAAAATAGCGAGCGCAGGGACGCCTAAATCAACTAATTCTTTAGCTTCTTCTAGCAGTAAATCAATTGATAAACGTTCAATGCCGGGCATCGATTCAATGCTTTCACGACGATTTTTACCTTCAAGCACAAAAACAGGATAAATAAGATCATTAACACTCAGCTGGTTTTCAGCCATAAGGCGACGAGAGAAATCATTACGGCGCATTCTACGCATGCGAGTATATGGGAAAAGGTCTAGTCCAGATTGGGCCATAAGTTATACGCTCCTACTGTGAGATTGGAAAATTAACCACTTGATTGCGGCCATGTTGTTTTGCTAGATAGAGTGCCTTATCGGCACGCTCAGTAAATATTTCAGGGTTATGAACATCATCGGCAATATGAGTATAAACACCGGCACTAATGGTGTATTTAATCGTAGTACCTGCAACACTGACAGTGTTTTTTTCTATTGCGCACCGTATTTGCTCGGCAATAGCTAACGCACCTTGATTATTAGTATTGGGTAGCAGGACGACAAATTCTTCACCACCATAACGCACCACTTCATCAAGAGGGCGTTTTAATTGTTGTTTAATAACATCACAGACTGCTCGAATTACCTGATCGCCGGTTAAGTGGCCATACGTATCGTTGATTGCTTTAAACTTATCTATATCAAGCATAATGATGCTCAAGGGTGTTTGCTCACGGCGTGAACGGCGAATTTCCATGATTATTTTTTTATCAAAAAAGCGTCTATTTTTTCCCCCTGTTAGAGCATCTTCCATATTGAGTTGTTCAAGCTCGCGGTTTTTATCTTCAAGTTCCCTAAGTGTGACTTGTAACTCAAAGGTGCGCTCATCAACTTGGTTTTCAAGTTCATGACGAGTGCGCTCTTGTAATTCAATCCGCTCATTTAAGAGCGCATCTTGCGCTGCACTTTTTGCAATCAACGCCTGTTGCGTTGTGACTTGCTCATCGCGTTGTAATATAAATAATTTTATGACGGTGTAGCTTAAACAAAATGAGCAGCTTAATGAGGCTGCGAAGGTGAGTATTAAGCTGGATCTAGTGACTATATACAGGCCTGTTAACGCAACGGAAAAATGAATGACTACAATTAAAAAGAACCCGAGTGCCATTAATAGAGATTTATTGGGGCTCGTGGGGTTTTTTCGTAGATAAAATAATGTTGTGACAACATGATAACTTAAAATGACAGGAATGCTTAAAATAGCAAACAAAGCCACGCTCGCAGTAGGCAGCAAACCTATAAGTACAATAACCAATGCATATAAGGTGGTAATTATTGTTTGCCCTTTAACTAAGTTGGATTTAATGGGTATGCAAACATGGCGCTGTAAAGGAAGAAACAATACCGTGATCAGCATAAGCAAAATAGGCAGCATTAGTTGCTGTAAGGCGGCTATGCTTGGAGAGGCATAACGAAACCCAAATCCGCCTAAATATGCTAAAAATAGGCTAAGCATCAGTGTAATCACACCGGCATAGGCAAAATAATGTTTACGTGAAAAAGCAAATAAAACCAAGCTACTGATAGCCAAAGAAAAAATAAATCCAATCAGTAATCCATAGTGCAAGTTAAGCATACTTTTATGGGCTAATAATGCATCTTGTTGCCATAAGGTGAGGGGGACGCGAAGCCCGATTCCCGCATTATTATTAACGTTAAGATAAACGGTGGTTTCGCTGTTAGCGGGAAGTGTTAATTTAACCAGCAAAGAGTCACTTTTAATCGCTCTATTAGATAAAGGAAGAGCATCACCAAGATGTTCCGATTTTAGTTGCTTCTCACCCATAAAGTGGTACAGGTATACATTGTTTAGAAGTGGGTTATCTAACGATAAAATTGGCTCTGTTGGCTTATTAAGATAATTATTTAGTTGAAATTTAATCCACACAGGGCGAGTTTCAAGACCTAAATTAAGCGGTTTATTATTAAGTGACTGCCATTGTTGTAAGTTGCTTTGTTGCGCATCTTCTAATGAGTTGGGGGTAAATGAATAATGAATAGACTCTATTTTTTTTGAGCTAAATTCGCTATTTATATCAATTGCACTTGCAGGAAAACAGGATGCATAAAACACCATGATGAATACCAGCAAAGCGCAAAAGGTTCGCATTATTTTTTCTCTAATCCAAATAAGCGATTAAAGTTTTCACTCGTATGCTTTGCCACTTCAGATGCCGGAATGCCATAAAGCTGAGCAAGCGTGTCACACACATAATGCAGCAGTGCTGGCTCGTTTCGTCTTGATTTTGGCTTTGGTTTCACTGTACGAGGAATTAAAAAAGGTGCATCGGTTTCTATTAATAAACGCTCAATGGGAATGCTTGGGATCAGTTGTTGTAACTCCTTGCCACGTCTTTCGTCACATACCCAGCCGGTAATACCAATATAAAGTCCTAAGTTTAAGTAACCTGAGAGTGCTTGTGCATCACCAGTAAAACAGTGCAGTACACCGCGTACAGTAAACTCATTTAAAATAGCAAGCATGTCGTCACTGGCGTCGCGTTCATGCAAATAAACAGGCAAGTTGAGTTTTTCAGCTAATGCGAGCTGACGACGCAAAACAGCACGTTGTATATCTCTTGGGGAAAAGTCGCGATTGTAATCTAGCCCGCACTCACCTATGGCAATAACCTGCTCATTTTGAGCGAGCTGAGTAAGTTGTTGCTCAAGCTCAGGGGTTGCTGTTTTAGCGTCATGAGGGTGAATACCAGCGGTAGCATATTGATTATAGTGCGCAGCAAGTGCTAATGATTCTTCACTGGAGCTGATATCACAGCCAATAATCAGCATTTGGTTTACGCCCGCATCTTTTGCTCTGGCGAGCACCTCTTGATGCTGACCATCAAATTGATGATTAGTTAAATTTACGCCAGCATCAATTAACGTGTATTGCATTACTGAGTACGTTTTACACGAATTGAACGGTTTTGATCTGCTTTTTTAAGCAAAAAAGAGTTGAATACGCCACGGCTAATAATAACAGTATCGCCTTCGTCTAATCTTAAGCTATCTGAACCAATTTGACGCCATTGCTGGTTATTTTCTAAGGTAATAATTAGCTCACCATAAGGTGCTTTTTTAACAGATGAAATCATTGACGTAATAGACTCTTCACCATTTTCCGCAATTTCTTTATGCTCTAAACCAAACTCTTTTGCTTTAGTGGCCACAGGCGCTGTTGCAGCGGGAGCCTCAGCTTTTACATTTGTTTGTGCCGATTTGCTTAGCTGGCTTTGTGCTGGTTGTGTTAATGACTTTCCGGCAATGGTGTTGTCGTAGCAGAGTAAACGATTAAAGTCGTTTTCAATAAAACTACAGGCTTGCAAAGCTTGCTCATTAATAGGAGTAGCGGCTAAAGCCGGTACACTTGCTAAAGCGAGTAAAGAAAGTAAATACTTGTTCATATTATTCCTTAGATTCTTGTTGTGGTTTTGCGGTATAAAATTTAGCTAAAATTAAACCAAGCTCAAATAAAAGCAGCATAGGTAGTGCCAATAGGGTTTGTGAAAGCACATCAGGAGGCGTTAAAAACATTGCCACTACAAATACGCCAACCACTATATAGGGGCGCTTTTCTTTTAGACTTTGTGTGGTTGTTGCACCGCTCCAGCAGAGCAACATAATTGCAACTGGGATTTCAAATGCGATCCCAAAAGCAAAAAACAGCTTGAGCACAAAGCCTAAATAACTACTTATATCGGGCGCAAGTGTCATCATTTGCGGCCCTACACTGGTGAAAAACCCTAAAATTATAGGTAGCACCACAAAGTAACAAAAAGCAATGCCACTATAAAATAAGATAATACTGGAAGCCAATATGGGTATCAGCATTTTCTTTTCATGTTGATATAAACCCGGGGCTATAAACCCCCAAATTTGATGCAAAATCCAAGGAATGGCAGCAAATAAAGCAACAAACAACGTCAGCTTAAAAGGGGCAAAAAACGGTGCAGTAACATCCGTTGCAATCATAGTGGCTGTACTAGGTAAATGAGCAACTAAAGGAGCGGCTACAAAGGTATAAATATCGTTTGCAAAGTAAATTAAGCCAATAAAAATCACTAAAATACTTAATAACGATTTAATTAACCGGTCACGTAATTCAATTAAATGAGCGACAAACCCTGATTTTACTTCCTCAGTCATTGTGTTTTATACCGTGTATTAAGTGCATGAAAAAAAGAGAGTGCTATGTTCACTTTGAGTCATCTGTTTGTTGGCTATTTGATGCTGGCGTTTGACTTTTTTTATAGCTATGGGTGACTGATTGCGCCGCTTGTTGTAGCTCAGAAACAGAGTTTTGTAGGTCAGGACTTAAATCTTTAAGATCTTGTTGCTCTGCTTTTTTTAGATTTTCGTGTAGTTCATGCACACGAAGCTCCTCGCTCACCTCCGCTTTTACGGAATTGGCCATTGCTTTTGCTGTTTTAACCCAACGGCTCACAGTTCTAATAGCGACAGGTAAGCGCTCAGGACCAAGCACCACCAAACCGACAATAAATACAACAACAAGCTCCCACATTCCCATGCTGGTTAAACCTTGTCGTTGTCTTTAGTTTTGCTAGTTGTACTTGAATCGATAGGTGTTGATTCTGCTGATTTTTCAATGTGTTCTGTTTTATTTTCGCTGGCTTGTTTTTCAGCGCTTTGCTCATCCGACATCGCTTTTTTAAAACCTTTAACTGCGCCGCCTAAATCACCACCGATACCGCGTAGCTTTTTGGTACCAAATAAAAGTACAATGATTGCAAGTACAATTAATAGCTGCCAAATACTAATACCACCAAACCCCATGGTTTTCTCCTGCTTTTAAAGCCGTTAATATTAAGATTAAATGCTGATTATACGCCCACAGCGGTAAATAGCACTTAGTTTATGCGCGGCGCCAAGCCGCTATAAAGCCAACTACAGCACAGCCTAAGACAACGCCAGCAGCCATTAAGTTGTGTTGTAAATAAAATAATGCTGAAACAATCATCGCTGCACTACTAAAAAGTCCTAAAACCAAGGGCTTATGTGAAACCGTTGATGTTGGAGGTTGTGCGTGCGGTGCTCGTTTTAAATTTTGATAAATTAAATCAGGCAACTCAGGCATTTTTTCTGCCCAAAACGGTAAGTTTGCATACATTTGCTTTAGTACAGAAAGCGGGCCAACCTGTTGTTTTACCCAGTCTTCTAAAAACGGTTTTGCGGTTTTCCACAAATCTAGTTGTGGATAAAGCTGGCGACCTAAGCCTTCAACATACAACAAGGTTTTTTGTAATAATACGAGTTGTGGTTGAACCTGCATATTAAAACGACGTGCAGTATTAAATAAATTAACCAGTACATGGCCAAATGATATTTCAGCAAGTGGTTTATTAAAAATGGGCTCGCAAACGGTACGAATGGCAAATTCAAACTCTTCAATGCTGGTATCGGGCGGCACCCACCCTGAATCAACATGTAGCTGAGCTACTTGGCGGTAGTCACGATTAAAAAAGGCAATAAAGTTTTCAGCTAAATAGCGTTTATCTTCTTTGTTAAGTGTTCCCACAATACCGCAATCTATACCAATATATTTAGGATTATGCGGGTTTTCGCGCGACACAAAAATATTGCCAGGGTGCATATCTGCATGAAAAAAACTATCGCGGAATACTTGGGTAAAAAACACTTCCACTCCGCGCTCAGCTAGTAATTTCATATTGGTATTTTGTGCCATCAGTGCTTCAGTATCTGACACCGGAATTCCGTAAATTCGCTCCATAACCAGCACATTATTGCGGCTGTAGTCACTGTATACTGTTGGAATATATAGCGATTCTGAGCCTTCAAAATTACGCTTTAATTGAATGCCGTTAGCACCCTCACGCATTAAGTCTAGTTCATCGAGTAATGTTTTTTTATACTCTTTAACCACTTCTACAGGGCGTAAGCGTTTCGCTTCATTAATTAACTTACCAACAACTTTAGCTAATTTTTCCATTAAGGCTAAGTCGGCGTTGATTTGTTGCTCAATATTAGGGCGAATAACTTTAATAACAACATCTTGCGATTCGCCCTGCGCATCAACTAGGGTGGCAGTATGCACTTGAGCAATTGAGGCCGATGCCAAGGGGGTTTGTGAAAACTCGCTAAATAGCTGGCTAATATCATCTATTTCTAATGCTTTTTCAATGATCTTTTGCGCTAATTCACCTTCAAAAGGTTCTACCTGATCTTGTAAAAAGGCTAACTCTAGCGCGATATCGTGGGGTAACAAGTCACGACGGGTTGAGAGCATTTGGCCAAATTTTATCCATACCGGGCCTAGTTGTTGCAGCGCTAAACGAAGTCTTAAGCCCGGGGGTTTATTTTTGTGTTGGTTGCGCAACCAAAACAAACTTCCTCGTGCAAGTTTAGCAAACCAAGGTACTTTGTGTTTTGGAATAAGCTCATCGAGTCCGTAGCTAAGCAGGGTTTTAGTTATGTAATACAGTCGGGCAGTTGACACAAAAAATCCTTAGCGCGTTAAAGTGCTTTAATTAGGGCGTTAATGCGTTGCTCAATGGCAGCAACTTGGCTTTTTAGTGCTCTATTTTGTTGTTTAAATTGCGCAAGCTCTAATGGGTGAATGGTGATTGCCAATTCATCTTGGAACAGGCTAATCAAGGTGCTATCGAGCTGTGATTTTGCTTTTTTACCTTGCTGCTTAAACGACTGAAAGTGCAAATAAAGTTGTTGTGCAGGTGCATCCCCAATATGCTTTGCTAGTTGCTCTGGCCAATCAATGTCTAAACTTGAAAAGGCGGAGCTATAATTTTGAGCTATATTTAAATCGCCTTGTAAATCAAGCTTATCTTGGCGAATAAGTTGAGTCAGCATGGCTGGGTTTTTCAGTGCTAACAACGTATCTATATTGGCGCTGATCATACAATCAGCGTCAGCATGTTCGAATGCAGTGTAAAGATGTAGCTGCTGATTGGCATAAGTAATGGCTATTTTTTGCTGCCAGTCTCTAACCTCAACTAATAAGCGCTGATGCTCTACCGTTTTTAGTTTATCGAGTAAGCTCGGATCGAGTTTAAGCGCTTGATTTAATACTTGCTCAATAAGCGAAAGTACAAAGCTCGGTAGCATAAAAAAACTGCCTGCAGCCGGTTGTTCTTTACTGTGTTCTTCAAGCGCCATAAATTACTAACCTTAGTATTTAAATCCACGATGCAGGGCAACAATGCCACCAGTTAGATTTTGATAAGTCGCTTGCTCAAACCCTGCTTCGACCATCATCGCTTTTAGCGTTTCTTGATCTGGGTGCATACGAATTGACTCAGCTAAATATTGGTATGATTCACTGTCGTTAGCAACCAACTTACCCATAGTAGGTAAAATGTTGAAAGAGTAAAAGTCATACGCCTTGCTGAGAAGCTCTTGCTCTGGTTTTGAAAACTCAAGAATGAGTAAACGACCACCTGGCTTTAAAATGCGGTACATAGAGCGCAATGCTTTATTTTGGTCGGTAACATTACGCAAACCAAAAGCAATCGTAATTAAATCAAAACTATTATCAGGGAAAGGTAAGGCTTCGGCATTCATTTGTACGTAATCAATGTTGCCTACAAGGCCTAAGTTATGCAGCTTTTCGCGGCCTACTTTTAACATTGAAGAGTTTATATCACCTAAAACAACCTGACCGGTTTCGCCAACAAGCTGGCTAAACTTTGCAGTTAAATCGCCAGTACCGCCGGCTAAATCTAATACATGATGACCTTTACGAATACCTGAGCTGGCAATTGTTTGACGTTTCCATAAACGATGAATACCAAAAGACATGAGATCATTCATAACATCGTACTTTGTCGCAACAGAATGAAATACATCAGCAACCATAGAAGCTTTTTCGGTTTCGGCAACAGTTTTATAGCCAAAATGCGTGGTCTTTTCAGGGTTCTCGTTCATGATTAATCTCTATCGTGGTAATAAAGACTAGTGTACTTGATTGTGCACCAAGGGTGCAATTTGAATATGATTTATCAGTTAATTTTATTGTTTGAACAGTGTACTGGGTTATTGAGAAGAGCGTGACTTAAAAGCTGCGTTTGAGGCACTTTTAACCAGCTGGTTAAAGTCGCCTTGTTGTTGCTCAGTGATCCCTAGTGAGAGAGAAATGGGGGGTAGTTTTAGATCGCTTTTTGAACTAATAAAACGTAGCTTTTCAACTCCGCCTATAACTTTTTGTGCAATAAGGTTAGCGGTTTCGGGTTCTATGTTAGCAAGTAAAACGATGAATTGATCTTTTGCAGAGCGCCCAGCTAAGCCACTTTGCGAAACATATTTTTGCACTTGCTTAGCCACTTTATTTAAAATCACTTCGCCAATGGCATCGCCAAAATTATTAATAAAATGCTCTAAATTATCAATTTGAATGGCAATAGCTGAGATTGATTTTTCTTGTTTTAACCATAACTGTGTTTGTTTGGTTAAATAATGGCGTTTATATAAGCCAGTTTGTGGGTCAATCACATGTTGTTTGCGTAAGGTATTAAGTTGTTTTTTAGTGGCTTCGTGTAGCTTTTTGGCCTGACTTAGTTGGTGTTTAAATTGTGCTTGTTGCGTTAATAAAAGCTGAGTTTGTTCATTAAGCCTTTCTAAAGCAATACGGCTGTTGGCAATATTATTTTCATCTAGAGAGTGCATACAGTCATTAACATGACCTGCAAAGTCGTTTAGCTTTTTTTCGGTCTGTTGAGCATTTTGCGATAGTGAATTGATCACGCCATTGACGTTTTCAATCATTGCAACTTCGGTTTTATGCCCTTGATTTAAATATTCAAAATAGAGTTGTTCAATAAACAGCTCATCAATATTTTGAAGGGCATCTATGGCATCATCAATGGCATTATTAAGCGCAAAATGGATTTTACTAATGTATGTATACACAACTTGAAAATTTAAGGGGGTAGGAGGCAAAACATGATGCTCTAAAAACATACATACTTTTGTCATTTTTTCTTGTGCTATAGCCATGGAATCATGGAACATCATTTGCAATTACCAACCAAATACGCATAAATGCTGATTTATAAAACTCGTCCAATGAGGCAATTTGCTTCCAAGCGCAGATACAATAATCATTATATCTGTGATTTAAAAGTAAAATGAGGCGTAGTTGATTAAAATGACGCTATAAATTCAATAACCGTTGCTTTTTTGAGCAATTACTCTAGGGCCTATTGACCTATCAGGATTAAAACTTGTTCAATCTAGAGGTGATTTAATCGCGGCGCGAGATTTGTAACCTAGTGGGCTAAGTAAAAAGCGAGTAACAAAGAGTTAATCACCTCTAGGCAGAACCCTTTGGACAGCGCAAGTTTGGCATCTATGCTGCGTTATCGCCTACTTATGGGGAGTAACCACACTACATAGGCTCTGCCTTGCCTAGAAGCCAAACACACTGCTGCAAATTTAACCTCGAAAGATAAACAGACCCTAGTTATTTATAGTTTTGTATTAACTTAAGTTAATAAAATGACTGCTGGCGTATATTTTTCGCAGTTGGTCGTATATCTATTTGCTATTTATTCAGCCTAAGATAGGTTTATCACATCTGTAACGTCATTAAGCTCAATAACTATGAATTTATCTCTTTCGAAAAAAATGCGCCTTTCCTTATTAAGTGTCACTTTAGTGTGCTCACTAAGCGCGTGTCAGCTCACCGCAATTAATGCGGATCAACAATTTACGCAAGCGGCTGAAAATATAGTACAGCATCGCCAAAATGTTAGCCCGTATAGTAACCCCGAAGGAGTTGATGGCTACTTATTACCTAATTTGTCAGCTGAATTTTTAGCGCAGCAATATCAAAAAAACACCCAGCTATTAGCAGATTTAGATGCCATAGATGTAAGTAAGCTCAGTGATGAAAACCAAATTAACTACAGTATTATTCGAGCGCAAGTGCAAAATAGTGTTGATGAATATGTATTTAATACGCACTACATGCCTTTAACGTCAGAATATGGCTTTCATTCAAGCTTATCGTTTATTGTTAATAGCTCTGATTATAAAACTGCACAAGATTATCAACACTATTTAAAGCGATTACAGCAAGTGCCGCGCTTTTTTGAGCAAAACATAGGTTGGATGCGCAAAGGATTAGAGGTTGGTTTAACTCAACCCAAAGCGGTGTTAATTGGTTATCAAGACTCGATTACTGCTTACATTGTTGATGACGTCACACAATCTGAATTTTATAAGCCATTTTTAAACAATACCGCGGGTTTAAGTGATAGTGAATTTGCAGATTTGCAACAACAAGCTAAAGCAATTATCAGTAGCCAAGTTATTAATGCCTACAAAGACTACTTAACTTTTTTTAATAACGAATACTTACCAGGCGCCCGTAGTGATATTGGTATTTCGTCAACACCGAATGGTGAGGCCTTTTATGCAAATCGTGCTAAATATTACACCACCACACAAATGACCCCAAAAGAAATACATGAGCTGGGTTTAGCGGAGGTTGCGCGCATTCGTAGTGAAATGGAAGCGGTTATTAAAGAAGTAGGTTTTAAAGGCACGTTTGCAGAATTTATCTACTTTTTACGAACAGATCCGCAGTTTTACGCCACAACGCCTGAGCAATTATTAAAAGAGGCCGCGTATATTGCAAAAAAAATGGATGCGCAGTTGCCTAAATTATTTCATACCTTACCGCGCAAACCTTATGGCGTAGCGCCGGTGCCTGCCAATATTGCTCCTAAGTACACTACTGGGCGCTATTCAGGTTCGAGCCGTGATGATCAAGCCGGCTTTTATTGGGTGAACACGTACGCTTTAGATAAACGACCACTCTATGCTTTAGAAGCGTTAACTTTGCACGAAGCTGTGCCGGGTCATCATTTACAAATTTCACTCAATGCAGAACTTGAAAGTTTACCTAGCTATCGCCGTGATGCGTATTTATCAGCGTTTGGTGAGGGCTGGGGATTGTATTCAGAGTACTTAGGCGTTGAAGCGGGTTTTTATCAAGACCCGTACAGCAACTTTGGTCGTTTAACCTACGAAATGTGGCGTGCTGCACGTTTAGTGGTTGATACGGGTATGCACATGTACGGCTGGAGTCGTGAGCGTGCAATGAATTTTATGGCCGATAATACGGCGCTTTCATTACACAATGTAAAAACAGAAACCGATCGTTATATTTCATGGCCTGCACAAGCGTTGTCATACAAAATTGGTGAGTTAACAATTAAACGTCTGCGTGCAGAGGCCGAGCAAGCATTAGGTCAGCAGTTTGATATTCGTGAGTTTCATCATCAAATATTGCGCCATGGTTCAGTGCCTTTGTCGGTGCTTGAGCAGCAAATACGTTTGTATATACAAGCAGAATTAGCAAAAACAGATAGCTAATAGCGCATTATTTTGAAACTATAAAAGCGTGGTGTTATTTAATGACATCACGCTTTTTTAGCATTTAAGGATAAGTAATGAGTCAATTTATAATGTTCAGTATCGATGTGTTTGCCAGCTTATTTATTGTTGTATTTGGATTGCTGGTTATATTAATTGTTATTTTTTATGTTCGAGATGTTACCCAAACAAAGCATGCTATTAGGCGTAATTATCCGGTAATTGGACGTTTTCGGTACTTTTTTGAGCGCCAAGGTGAGTTTTTCCGTCAGTATTTTTTTGCTCTCGACCGTGAAGAAATGCCCTTTAATCGCGCCGAACGCAGTTGGGTATATCGGGCTGCTAAAGATGTTGATCATACGGCTGCTTTTGGTTCAACCCAAAGCTTAGAAACGACAGGCACCGTAATGTTTATGAACTGCGCATTTCCTACCTTAGATGAAGAAGCTCTAGCGCCTAGCAACGTAACGCTTGGGCCTTATTGTAAATTTCCTTACACCACAAATTCGTTATTTAATATATCGGGCATGAGCTTTGGCGCGTTATCCAGTCCTGCTGTACGTGCACTCTCAAAGGGGGCAAAATTAGCCGGTTGTTGGATGAACACGGGGGAAGGCGGACTTAGTCCGTATCACTTAGAAGGTGGTGCCGATATCGTGTTTCAAATTGGTACGGCTAAATATGGTGTACGCGACGAGCATGGAAATTTAAGCACAGAAAAACTAAAAGCAGTTGCTGCACACCCTGCAGTTAAAATGTTTGAGCTGAAAATGAGCCAAGGTGCCAAGCCAGGTAAAGGCGGTATGTTACCTGGGCGAAAAGTGAATGCTGAAATTGCTAAAATAAGAGGCATACCTGAGGGGCAGGATTCAATTAGCCCAAATGGGCACCCAGAAATAAAAAATCCAAACGATATTTTAGACATGCTCACCACGATAAGAAGTACAACCGGTAAACCGACAGGCTTTAAAGCGGTAATTGGTGAACATACTTGGTTAGAAAGTTTATTTGCCGAGATAAATCATCGTGGTATTGAGTCTGCACCCGACTTCATTACCATTGATAGTGCTGATGGTGGTACCGGCGCTGCACCTCAGTCTTTACTCGATTCGGTGGGGTTACCGCTAAAAGAAAGTCTTCCTTTAGTTATTCAGTTACTAAAAAAGCATGGCCTTAGAGAGCGAGTTAAAATTATTGTCTCTGGCAAATTAATTGTGCCCTCAAAAGTTGCGTGGGCATTAGCACTGGGTGCCGACTTTGTTGTGTCTGCACGTGGACATATGTTTGCACTAGGCTGCATTCAGGCTATGCAATGTAATAAAGATACCTGCCCCACAGGAATTACTACGCATAATGAACGTTTACAACGGGGCTTGAATGTTGAAGATAAAGCGCAGCGGGTCGCAAATTATAATAAATACATTCATTACGGTGCGGGGCTTATTGCACATTCTTGTGGCGTTACCAGTGCCCGCGAATTAAAACGCAAACATGTGCGTATAGTGCAAGAAAGTGGTCTTTCTGAGCCACTAGATAAAATGTACGAGCACTATCATTAGATATAGCTTAAAGGCGCTTAAAGCGCCTTTTTTAATAAAATAAAGACTTAGTTTAGGGTCAAACAGACCCTAATTTAAATGGCTTATTAGCAAGCTGAAAAACGCGTCTTTGGTATCGCAAGTGTGGGCATTTAAAATCAATTGCTCACCCAGTGCTAATGTTTGTTTTTGTACGTTTAACCGTGCGGCCTCATCGGTAATGCCTTCTATATCAATTACATTAGCAAGACCTATAGTGCGTCTAATTAGCTCTATGCCACAGTAGCCAATAGCATCTTGTAAAACATGTTTCATAAAATACTCTGCGTAGCCTGAAGCTTTAAGTGTCTCATCAGTTGTTTGCTTATTTATGAGCTCAAACCACTGTTGTTCAAATGTGGCGTAGCATTCAACCAATGTACTTAATAAATGGGTTTGATAATTACGACGTGCTACAAAGTCGTCAATGCGACCGTGCTGAGCACAGTAATTTAGTAGTAAGTTACCGATAAAAGATCCAATATCAAAGCCAATAGGACCAAAAAAGCCAAACTCAGGGTCGATCATTTTAGTGGTAGTTTGATTAACAAAAATACTTCCGCTGTGCATATCGCCATGCAACAAGGTTTGTGGGTTCGATAAAAAGTTAGCTTTTAGCTTTGCTACTTCAAGTTTTAATGCCCCGTTTTTACGAATAGCCTCAACTTCAGTTTGTAATTGTGCCGGATAGTTGTTGCGTTCATGCTCTGTGTACGGATCGCTAAAAAATAAATCTTCAGTAATTTGGCACAATTCAGGGTTAGTAAATTGGCTAATACGTGCTTTTTTATCTTGCGCTAATAAATAAAAGTCAGAGTTATAAAAGCCCGTTTGGCTTAAATACACAGCTACGTGGTGAGCAAGGTTTGGAAATTGTTCAGCATTATTTTGCGCTGTTCGCAAAATTTGCATATCACCTAAATCTTCTAAAATGGTCAGGGCTAAGTCTTTATTGTAATGTAAAACAGTAACCGTATGCGCAGGGCAAATAGCCCCATGATTAAGTAAAACTTCTGCCTCAATTCGTGCTCTATCAAGTGTTAATGGCCACGACTCACCTACACAACGCGCATACGGTAAAGCTTGCTTTAATATAATACTGTTGTTTTGCTCATCCGTAATTCTAAATACTAAGTTGAGATTACCGTCACCAAATTCATAAGCGGTAAGCGCTTGCCCCGGCTTAAAAAAGTCGTATTGATTAGATTCAATTAACGAATTGATGTAATTAATAGCGTGCTGTGCATTAAAAGCAACATAGTTAGTCATGGTTTTATTCTCAATAAAGATGCATTTAAGCATTCTATACCTTTAAATGTTTAGATGTCTATAAGTCTAACTTGAGAGTTCTTCAAAGTGGTGTAAAATAAACCTACGCACTTCTAATCTTTTGAGCCTTATGCAAAATTTAATCGCAAGCAGTTTAAAATATGAAAATAGTACGCTGAGCGTACTTGATCAATATTTGCTTCCTCATCAACAAGTGTGGCATGAATGCCACACTGTAGAGACAATGAAAGAGCTGATCATCAGCTTAAAAGTGCGTGGTGCGCCACTTATAGGCTTAGGGGCCAGTTTATTAATTGCTTATTTAGCTGAGCAAGGTATGACTAGAGACGCGCTTGCAACCGCCATAAATGAGCTAGAAGCCACTCGCCCAACAGCGGTTAACTTAATGCATTGTATGGCGGCGTTGCGCCAAGCGCTTAAACAAACTGATTATGTTGCCAGTATTGTTGCAACGGCTGAGCAGTTATTTATTGAAGACATTGAGCTATGTGAGCGTATGGCAACACGTGGTGCCGAGCTAATAAATAGCGGCGACAATATATTAACTCACTGTAATACCGGCGCTTTAGCCACTGCGGGCATAGGTACGGCATTGGGTGTTATTTATAAAGCACAACAAGTCCATGGCAATGTTCATGTGTGGGTGGATGAAACACGCCCCTTACTGCAAGGCGGGCGTTTGACCGCGTTTGAATTGGAGCGTTGGCAAATACCTTACACGCTAATTTGCGATAACATGGCGGCCAGTTTAATGGCTGCAGGTAAGGTAGATAAAATTGTTGTAGGGGCTGATCGTATTGCTGCTAATGGCGACTTTGCCAATAAAGTCGGTACTTATAATTTAGCGGTGCTTGCGCATTTTCATAATATTCCATTTTATGTGGTGGCACCGGTTACTACGCTTGATCTAAAGACTGCCCAAGGTAGCGATATAGAAATAGAGCAACGTAATCCACAAGAAGTGCGTGGTGTTAGTGGTAGTTTTGGCGAGGCATTGTGGGCTCCCACTAATGCTAATGTATACAACCCCGCATTTGACGTAACACCCGCAAAGTTGGTTACTGGGTGGGTGTTAGATACCGGTGTTTATAACCAGAGTCAGGTAGAAAATGGCGTACTCTTAAAGCTGAAGTAATTTTGTGATGCGTTTGGTCCACGTTATGTTTATTAGTGTGGACCAGGGTTTTGAATGATTAAATTACGGTAATAATGGAAATTGCTCTGCAATCGGTGATTCCGTGCTTTGTGCTACCCAACCTTCTGTATTGTTAAATAGACGAATAGCGGTAAATTCTGGGTCGCTACCCATATCAAACCAATGAGGGGTAAGCTTAGGTACTGAGATCAAATCGCCTTGTTGACAAAGTACTTGGTACACTTTACTGCCAATGTGTAAGCAAAATAACCCTTGGCCTTTGACAAAAAAGCGTACTTCGTCTTCGCTGTGAGTGTGTTCAAATAAAAATTTTTTGCGCAATTCTGCAGCATCAGGGTTGCCTTTAACCAGCGATATAACGTCAACAGTTTGATAGCCGCCTTGCTGTTTTAAGCGTTCAATATCGCCGTTGTAGGCAGTTAAAATATCATCATTGCTGGTGCTTTCAGTAATCTCGGTATTTGCCTGCCATTGCTCAAAACGCACATTAACCTTAGCAAGTTCAGCGGTAATTCGTTGAACGTCGCTACTGGTCAGCAGTGCATTATTGGCGTCAGAATCTGCAAAAATAGTGAGTTGGCTCATGCTAAATGCTCCGCTTTAAATTGGCTAAAATCGTTAATGTAGCTGTGCTTTGATGAGCTTTCTTGCCCATCGCGAATTAAATGTAAAGTTTTAAGCCCAGCGGTTTTTGCAGCATCAAGCTCTGCAACTACATCACTTAAAAACAATACTTCGTCTGGGTTAAAAGGCAATTGCGTTATTATGTTTTCATAGGCGCTTGGCGCTTGTTTAGCGCCTACTTTTGTATCAAAGTAATCACTAAATAGTGAGCGAATATCGCCAAAGTCAGAATACTGAAAAATTAAATGCTGTGCTTTCACAGAGCCCGACGAATAAACGTATAACTGTTGGCCAGCTTGCTTTTGTTGTTGTAAAAATTGATAAGCATCTGGGTATAAGTGACCAGTAAAATCACCGTTTTCATAGCCTGTTTGCCAAATTAAACCTTGTAATTGCTTAAGTGGCGTTATTTTTTTATCTTCTTCAATCCAAGTAAGTAAAGTGCTAATAACGGTGTCGATATCGGCATTAGGCTCGTTAATTTCAGCTTTTACAGCGCTAATTTGTTCTGCTACTTCAGGCTGTTCTGTGTGACCGCGCACAAATGCAGGCAGTTGTTGTGCGGCATAAGGAAATAGCACATCTTTTACAAACGAAATACGCGTAATAGTGCCTTCAATATCAGTTAGCAATGCTTTGATCATAGTGCGGTTCCTGTTATTTTTAAGCGTTCTAGCTCGCAACTAAATAAAAACTCTAATGCCTCTAAATGGCGGCGAACTTCATCAATGTTACGGCCAACAGCATATAAACCATGACCTCTGATCAATACGGCATGCTTAATTGGTGAGTGTAAGTGATGGTCGCTCACAAGTAGGCTTAAACGGTCTATATCTTGATCGTTATCGAAAATAGGGATAGCCAGTGATTCTAAGTGCGATGTAATACCGCTGAGCGCTTTTTGCATCTCGTAGCCGGTTAGTTCAAGCTGATGGCGTTGAATAATATTTGAAAGTACAGTTGCCGCTACCGAGTGAGTATGCAAAACATATTGCGCGTCAGGAATAAGTTGATACAAGCTCAAATGCAGTTGTGTTTCGGCTGAGGGTTTTATTGCCCCTGCAACACGCTCACCTAAATGATTTAATTGTAGAAAATGCTCAGGCATTAACGCGCCTTTGTCCTGGCCACTGGCTGTGACTACAAAGCCCGTACTGGTGCGAGCTGAAAAGTTTCCACCTGTTGCGGGTACCCAACCTTTTTGACTGACCCATTTTCCGGCTTCAATAAGTTCTGAAATAGCGGTATTGTTTTGCATACATTCCTCACTAATGAGCATAAAGCTATTTGTTTTAGACGGCTATACTTCTGTTTTAAGCAATGATAGCATCGCTTTGGGCGTAAAACCATCATTAAGGGTAACCAGTGTTTGAAAGTAAATTGCCAAATTTAGGCACCAGTATTTTTAGTCAAATGACTGCTTTAGCAAATCAATTCGAAGCGATTAATTTATCGCAGGGTTTTCCTGAGTTTGATGCTCCTGAGCTACTTAAAAAACAGCTTAATCATTATGTGCTTGAAGGAGTTAATCAATATTCACCTTCACCTGGTGTACCGCGCCTGCAGCAACAAATTGCCCAGTTAGCAAAACGAAAATATGCGGTTGAAATAGATGCCGCGCAGCAAGTAACTGTAACCTCAGGGGCAACCGAGGCGCTGTTTGTTGCCATTCAAGCGCTAGTGCGCGAAGGTGATGAAGTCATTGTATTTGACCCCGCTTATGACTCATACCAGCCAGCGATTGAATTGGCCGGTGGTAAGTCAGTTAATATTGCTCTGCATGCTCCGAGCTATGTAATTGACTGGCAAACGGTGGCTGCGGCTATTAATAGCAAAACGCGGGCTATTATTATCAACACTCCACATAACCCAAGTGGTAAAACGTTAAAACAGCACGATATTAATGCTCTAAAAGCCTTAGTCATCGAGCATGATTTATACCTGATAAGTGATGAAGTATACGAGCATATTACTTTTGATAAGCAACCACATTTAAGTGTGTTACGAGATGAGGAATTGCTTGCTCGCAGCTTTGTGATCTCAAGCTTTGGTAAAACCTTTCATAGCACCGGTTGGAAAATGGGCTACTGTATTGCGCCTACTGATTTATGCGAAGAATTTCGAAAGATTCATCAGTATGTTACTTTTTCAAGCTTTACGCCTGCACAACATGCATTAGCCGATATGTTAGAACAGCAAGGTGAGCATGTGGATGCGCTAAGTGAGTTTTATCAACAAAAACGCGATGTGCTCAGTAATGCTCTACAAGATAGCCGCTTTAGCATTTTACCAAGTGAAGGCACCTACTTTTTACTGCTTGATTACAGTGATGTATCTGACTTAAATGACGTAGAATTTTGCCAATGGTTAGCAGAACAAGCTGGCGTTGCAGCCATTCCACTGAGCGTGTTTTATCAGCAACCAAGCAATGATAAAGTTATTCGTTTATGTTTTGCTAAAAATGATCAAACCTTAATAGAGGCGGCACATATTTTATGTCAACTTTAACCTTAGCATTATTACAAAGCTCGCTGCATTGGCTCGATAAAAAAGCCAATTTAGCGATGTTTGAAAAACAGCTTGCTAACATCACCAATCAACCTGATTTAATTGTACTTCCTGAAACCTTTGCCACTGGATTTGCGGTTAACCTTGACTGTGGCGAAGCTGAAAATGGCTCAGTACTGAGTTGGCTCAAGGCACAGGCGAAGCACTATAATGCGGTAATTGCAGGCTCGGTATTGGTAACCCAAGGAAGTAAAAAAGCGAATCGGTTTTACTGGGTACAACCAAATGGAGAAGTGAGCTATTACGATAAACGGCACTTATTTTGTTTAGGTAACGAAGGCGAGTTTGTAGTGGCAGGACAAACGCGTGAAGTGTTTGAACTCAATGGGTTTAAAATATTGCCACAAGTATGCTACGACTTACGGTTTCCGGTGTTTCAGCGCAATAACAATGACTACGACGTGATGATAAATATTGCCAATTGGCCAGCAGCAAGGCGCAATGTATGGGACACTTTATTAATGGCACGAGCAATGGAAAACCTATGCTACGTGGTTGGCGTAAACCGGGTTGGTGAAGATGGCAATGGTATTGCTCACAGTGGTGGAACTGCAGTGTATGACTTTAAAGGTGAGCCACTGATTAAAGCGAATGACGACCAGCAAGCACTACTAACAATCACGTTAAATAAAGCGCCGCTTGATGAGTTTAGAGCTAAATTTCCGGCACATTTAGATGCTGATGCTTTTACATTGGTATAAATTAGCGCCCAGCCGATAAAGTGCTAAAATAGCCGCTGATATTTTTATTGGCGGCTTTATGAATACAACCCTTATTACACCGGTAATTTTAGCTGGCGGTATTGGCACACGGCTTTGGCCGCTGTCGCGCCAAGCAATGCCAAAGCAGTTTTTATCTTTGCTTGATAATAAAAACCAGCAGTCGTTATTGCAAAGTACGTTAGTGCGTGTTGCAACTGAGGGCTTTAATCCCGCTATTTTGGTCTGTAATGAGCAGCATCGATTTATTGCCGCGCAGCAGGCTGCATTTGCAAAGCCCCATGCCATAGTACTTGAGCCAGAAGGCAAAAATACCGCACCAGCCATTGCCCTTGCCGCGCACTATGCATTAAAAAATAATATTACTGGTCCCTTGTTGGTGATGCCTGCCGATCATTATATTGAAGATTTTACGCCATTAACTGCTCAGTTATCTGATGCGGTGACACTGGCTGAGCAAGGTAAATTAGTTACATTTTCAATTACGCCAACAGAGCCGCATACCGGTTATGGCTATATCAAACAGGGCGCAGCAATTACAGGTACTGCTTGCTTTGAGGTAGATCAGTTTAAAGAAAAGCCTGATTTAGCAACTGCATCAAGCTACTTAACTGAGGGCGGTTATAGTTGGAACAGTGGCATGTTTTTATTTACTCCCGCTGCATATCTAAAAGAGCTGGAACGCTTTGCGCCAAAAATAGCTAAAAGTGTTGCTAGTGCCATTGATTTTAAACAAGACTTAGCGTTTACAAGAGCAAATACTCATGCACTTGAATCTTGCCCAAGTGACTCGATTGACTACGCTATTTTAGAGCGCAGTAATAATGTGGTGGTAATGCCCGTTGCGTTAAAGTGGAGCGATGTGGGCAGTTTTTCTGCACTGGCAGCGCTAAGTAAAAAAGAGCCACAAGGTAATAGCCCACACCAAGAACATATCGCCCAAAACAGTAGTAACAACTTAGTTATTAGCGAAGATGGACACACAATAGCGACGTTAGGGGTAAGCGATTTAGCGGTTATTCATACCCACGACGCCACTTTAATTGCTGATCAAAATGCGCTTGATGCCCTCCCGTTATTACTCAAGCAATTGGCAACAACACATAATAACAAACTGACACACCATCAGGTGGTTTACCGCCCTTGGGGAAATTATCGTACGCTGGTAGAAAGTATCGGTTTTAAAGTAAAAAAAATAACCGTTAATAGTGGGGCTAGGCTCTCAACGCAGCGTCATCAGCATCGCGCTGAGCATTGGGTTGTGGTGTCGGGCACTGCAGATATATGTATTGATCAGCAAAGCTTAACGCTGACCCACGACCAATCTTGTTATATTGCAGCAAAACAGCTGCACAGTTTAGCGAATAATCAGCCCGAGCCCTTAGTTGTTATTGAAGTTCAAACGGGTGCCATTTTAGATGAAAGCGATATAGAGCGATTTGACGATATATACGGCAGAAAATAACAGTATAAATAGTGAAAATACTTGATTATTTGTCACTGTAGTAAAACTTGATAGCCCGTAGCCCGT
>NZ_PNCV01000189.1:0-6755 GCF_005886925.1 Pseudoalteromonas sp. S3260 | reverse complement strand
AACTGCGCTAATCGCCGATATTCTTTTTGTAAATTGGGGTGACTGATGGGGCTCGAACCCACGACAACCGGAATCACAATCCGGGGCTCTACCAACTGAGCTACAATCACCACGGCATTACAGTGTTTTCAAAATGGCGCACCCAGAAGGATTCGAACCTTCGACCGACGCCTTAGAAGGGCGTTGCTCTATCCAGCTGAGCTATGGGCGCATCGAAAACTTCATAGTTCACTAGTAAGTTAAATTGTTATGAATAAACATAAAAAATGGTCGGCGATGCAGGATTTGAACCTGCGACCCCTTGGACCCAAACCAAGTGCGCTACCAAACTGCGCTAATCGCCGATACTTACTATTGCCTGCGAGTGACCTCGTTGACAACGGGGTGCATAATAGTGATTTGACCGGGTTAGGTCAAACGTTTTTTTAAGAAAACAAATCAATTGCTCATTTTTAGTTCATAATGGTCAAATATTACGATACAGGGATAAAATTTAAACTCTTTTTTATAATTCGGGGGTTATAATTTAAAAGCAACTTGGCGCTCAACCGCTTTTCTGCGAAAATAGCCGCCATATTAAAAAATGAGTAAGGTGAAGGTCTTTTTCTTTATCGGCATTTTAACCCCTATATATGCATTCGTTTTTTAAATGTATCGGTATCAAGTTAATTAACCTAATTAAAGGTCACCCATGACGGCAAACATCATTGATGGTAAAGCAGTAGCAAAACAAGTACGTAGCGCAGTGGCTGAACGAGTTTCAGAACGTGTTGCACAAAACCTTAGAGCCCCAGGATTAGCTGTGGTGCTTGTTGGACAAGATCCAGCAAGCCAAGTTTACGTTGGTTCAAAGCGTAAAGCCTGTGAAGAGGTTGGTTTTATTTCTAAATCATTTGATTTACCCGCAGACACAACAGAGCAAGCGCTATTAGCATTAATTGATGAATTGAATGTTGATGGCGAAGTTGACGGTATTTTAGTGCAGCTCCCTTTACCAGAGGGCTTAGATGCAGAAAAAATTCTTGAGCGTATTACTCCACACAAAGACGTTGATGGTTTTCACCCTTATAATATTGGCCGATTAGCACAGCGTATGCCCGCTCTTCGTCCATGTACACCTAAGGGTATTATTACTTTACTAGATTCAACCGGCGTACGTTACAAAGGCATGCATGCTGTGGTTGTTGGTGCCTCTAATATTGTGGGTCGACCTATGTCACTTGAGCTGTTACTCGCCGGATGTACCACCACTGTTTGCCATAAGTTCACCCAAGATTTAGAAACGCATGTACGTCGTGCTGACTTACTGGTTGTAGCAGTGGGTAAACCTGAATTTATTCCTGGCGATTGGATAAAAGACGGCGCCATTGTTATTGATGTAGGTATTAACCGTTTAGACAACGGTAAATTAGTGGGTGATGTAGAGTACGCCGTTGCAGAACAAAAAGCTGACTTTATTACCCCTGTACCAGGCGGTGTGGGCCCGATGACTGTTGCCAGTCTAATTGAAAATACGTTAGAAGCGTGTGAGAAATATCACAATAAACAAAAAATAAAGTAATGAAGAGCCCGCTTAATTGCGGGCTTTTTGTATCATCATTCTTCGTTTTATTAATGCCAAGCCTTGTGGCAATACCGAAAATACGATCATTAATAACATAATCGCGTACTGCCAACTTTCATATTGTTCGTTAATCAATAACCCTGCGCATAAAATGCCGGCAATTGGGTTAGCTATAGTGCCAAAAGTAAATTCAACTACTGACATTCGCCCTAATAACCAAACATATAGGATGTAAGCCAAAGCAGTATTAGGGACCACTAGCCAAAATAACGCCAGCCATTGCGTGGTATTTATTGATGCAGTTAAAAATTGATACTGCAGAGGAGCAAAATAAAAAGCCTGTATTGCAGCAGCAATCGCTAGCAAACTGCCACCAATGATTAATTGCCACGTTAATACTGTCCACCAGTGTACTTTAGCGGTCACTTTTTTTACCAGCGTACTGCCTATAACAATAGTCAATAGCGCCCCTATCAGTGCCACTACTCCCAATAAATTAAGTGCAATATGTTGTGGGTCAAATAAGCGCCATGCTAAAACCACTAAAGCAAGGGCACAAAATCCTTGCACTAGCGCTGGCTGTTGTCGTTTAACAAGCCAAGCATACAATAATGCCACTACCGGTACAGACACCATACCGACACCTGCAATCGCAGCAGGTAAATTAATCGCCATTACAAAAATAAAACTAAAAAACAACGCAATATTGATTGCGCCTATTAGAAAAATGCCTGGCCACTGTTTAGCCGTTGGCCAAGAAGGTTTAAATAACAACAATAATAAACCAGCAGGGAGTGCACGTATGGCTCCTAGCAAGATTGGCGGCCACTCTGGGGTTGCGTATTTAGTTACCGCATAAGTCGTTCCCCATAAAAAAGCTGGGATCATGGCAAGTAAAATATTCATTAATTTTCCATTTTTAAATTGATGAATGCGAGTTTAAAACCTCAACTATAATTGAGGTCAACAATATCAATTTTATTAAAAGCATAATCAATCTAATGCAATTGATATAACCAAAAAAGGGTTACCCTATGGCAACCCTTTTTTTGTGTTCAGCGCGTTATGGCTAAATCCGCAAAGCTCAACAAACCCTAAGCTTTACGCCACGTTGTTTTTCCCGCTGAATCTTCAAGTACTACACCTAACGCATTTAGAGCATCGCGAGCTTCATCTGCTGCAGCCCAATTTTTACTGGCACGTGCGTCATTACGTTTTACAATCAGTGCCTCAATTTCAGCCACTTCATCGTCGTTTTGACCGCCTTGTAAAAATGCCTCTGGTGCTTGTTGAGCAATACCAAGTATTTCACCTAAGCTACGTAGAATAAAGGCTAAATGTCCTGCTTTTTCGCTATCACTGTCTTTTACACGATTTAGCTCTTTAGCAACTTCAAACACAACCGGTAATGCTTCTGGCGAATTAAAGTCATCATTCATGGCTTTTCTAAACTTAGCCACATACTCATTACCTTCAAGCTCACATTCAACTGGCTCAACGCCACGTAATGCGGTGTAAATACGCTCAAGAGACGAACGTGCTTGGTCTAAGTTTTCTTGAGAGTAATTGAGCTGACTGCGGTAATGACCTGATATTAAAAAGTAACGAACCGACTCTGCGTCATATTGTTTTAATACCTCACGAACGGTAAAAAAGTTATCTAACGATTTAGACATCTTCTCTTTGTTCACTTGTACCATACCGGTGTGGATCCAAGTATTTACATACTGGCCATTATTTGCACAACATGATTGCGCGATTTCGTTTTCGTGGTGCGGGAACTGTAGGTCTGAACCACCACCATGAATATCAAAATGCTCACCTAAATGCTTAGAGCTCATTGCTGAACATTCTATGTGCCAACCAGGGCGACCCTCACCCCAAGGTGATGACCACGACGGCTCCCCTGCTTTGGCTTTTTTCCATAAAACAAAATCAAGAGGATCGTCTTTATCTTGAGCTACTTCAACACGCGAACCTGATTGCAACATGGTTAAATCTTGTTGCGAAAGAGCTCCGTATTGCTCAAAGGTAGAAACATCAAATAAAACGTCGCCATCGGCTGCAACATAAGCGTGGCCTTTGGCAATCAAACGCTCAACCATAGCAATAATTTCATCCATGTGGCCGGTTACGGTTGGCTCTATATCAGGACGTAGCATATTTAAACTGTCAAAGTCTTCATGCATGGCTTTAGTCATACGCACGGTTAAGTCGTTAATCGCCTCACCGTTTTCATTTGCGCGCTTGATAATTTTATCATCAACATCGGTAATATTACGTACATACTTTAAATCGTAACCTAAGTGGCGAAGGTAGCGAACAATTACATCAAAACCCACAAATGTGCGTGCATGGCCAATGTGACAGTAATCATAAATGGTGATACCACACACATACATGTCGATTTTTCCATCGACCATAGGTTTAAACTCTTCTTTTTGGCGTGTCAGTGTGTTGTATATTTGTACCATTTAGTTGCTTTCCTTCACGATTAACAGAAAAGCTATGTTACCACTTGCTAAGCATGGGCTCTAGCGGTTTATCAAAGCTCTTTGTTAATCTGGGTCAACTACGATAAAATAGCGTCAATATTCAAACCAGCTATAGGAAATCTCATGGTTGTTCTACACACAAATTTTGGTGATATCACCATTAAAATGCACGAAAGCGAAGCTCCAAATACAGTAAAAAACTTTTTAGAGTATGCAAACTCAGGTTTTTATAACGGCACTATTTTTCATCGTGTAATTGATGGTTTTATGGTTCAAGGCGGTGGTTTTGCACCGGGTATGGAACAAAAAGAAGTAAACGACCCAATTGAAAATGAAGCGAACAACGGCCTATCTAACAAAGTAGGTACATTAGCAATGGCACGCACGCCTGATCCACACTCAGCTACAGCGCAATTTTTTATTAACGTAAATAACAACGACTTTTTAAACCACAGCAGTGAAACATCACAGGGCTGGGGTTACTGTGTGTTTGCTGAAGTAGTAGAAGGCATGGACGTAGTAAATAAAATCAAAGGTGTTGCTACAGGTAGCAATGGCTTCCACCAAGATGTACCACTTGAAGATGTGGTAATTGAAAGTGTAACTGTCAGCTAAGACCGCATTACTCTTCAAAGAATACATAAAGCGGGTATTCACCCGCTTTTATCTAAATGGAATCACCATGACTCGCCAAACCTACTTTATCGCCGATTTACATTTGAGTGAAAATCGCCCAGATATTACAGCGGCATTTTTTAAATTTTTACACTCCCATATTGTTCCTCAAAAAGTAGACGCCCTATATATTTTAGGTGATTTTTTTGAAGTTTGGGTTGGTGACGATTATGTTAGCGAACTCTCAGCAGCAGTGGCAGAACAACTAAAAGCGGTTAATAACTTAGGTATTCCTATCTATTTTGTACACGGTAATCGCGACTTTATCATGCGAGAACAGTACGCCGATATGGCAGGAATGACCTTACTGAATGAGCAAACAGTGATCGACCTCTACGGCACTCCTACTGTCATTTTGCACGGTGATGAAATGTGTACCCAGGATGTTGAGTACCAAAAGTTTCGTCGAAAGAGCCGTGGTTGGTGGTGGCCTAAACTTATGCTTGCTATGCCATTGTGGTATCGTAAAAAAATAGCCCGTGATGCACGTGAAAAAAGTAAGCTCAGCCAAGCTAATAAGCCAATAGAAATACTGGATGTGGTGCAAAGCGCAGTACTCGAAACCTTCGCCAAACATAACGTGGCTAATATGATCCACGGCCATACTCACCGCCCTGATGTACATACCTATGAAGTTAATAACCAAACGCTTACTCGCACAGTATTGGGCGATTGGTATACTCAAGGATCGTATTTAGTGGTGACCCCTAATTTTCAAGAGTTAGTTTCGACCCCCTTGTAGGGTTTTTAGCCTTTATTGACTAATCGTAATGAGACTTTGCTTTTAAGTCAGGTAAAGTAATAATAAATTGTGTTTTAAAATAGGTATCGCTTTGTGGTTCTGAATGAAGTTTGATGTCCCCTTTTAAAACCTGGGTTACCCATTGATAAACTATATATAAACCTAAACCCGTGTTACCTTTACCTCTAGCTGTAGTATAAAAGGGTTCAAATATATCTGCCTTTATCTCACTATTAGCACCTTTGCCATTATCTGACACGCTCAGCCTCACCCTATTATTAGTCGCTTGTTCGACTTTTATTTCTATTACACTCTCCTGCTTTTCATCAAAAGCATGGTTTAGCGCATTAACCACTGAGTTTTCGACCTCCTAAGAAATAATACCTGGCAAGCTAATTATATGTTTATTAAGTAAAAAACAGTTTTCACTTTTATTGGCGAATTTTTTAACCTGGAGTTTAATGACAATAATAGCTCTTCAATAATTTTTTCAATATCACATGCTATAAATTAATCATTATGGCGATCAATCGCCATTTTTTAAAACTTTTTACTAATACGGCGGTTTTATTTAAATTAATTTTAGCCAGCGCTAGGCTCTCTCCAATACTTGTTGTAATGCTTTCTAACGTTGATTTAGTCTGCCCCTGTTTCATCGCTTCATTTAATTTATTCAATGCCATATCTGCATTTGAAACAGAAATAACGGTTCCACCGATAGGCGTATTCATTTCATGAGCAACACCTGCCACGAGCAACCCTAATGAGGAAAGTTTTTGCGCTTCAATTAACCCTTCTTGCAGTTGCTGCTGCTTAATTGTGGTATCAAGCTCACGGTTAACGATATCTAGTTCTATCTTTTCAATATGTAATTTATGTGACAAGGCTAATAGCTGATTTTGAAACTGCTAATTTCTTTAAGCACAGCATAGGAAAGAGGCCATATCGTGCTTAGCGTTAATACTTCTAGATGCTTCAAGCACCAGCTATAAACCTTGCTTAGCTGACCTAATTTGTGAAATATACTCCCATGTACGTATGTTACTATTAACAATTGATTGCAGCTTATCTGCTGTAATATCTGATTTATTCCAGTATTCATCGATATCGAGCATTTTCATGATACCGCTCTCTGGTGCAAAACCAGGTTGCCTCTTAACAGCACAATACGCATTTCTGCGTTACCGATGACCTCTCGAATAGTATTCACTAAACGCAGACCCGAGTCATCCTCCTCCATCACCACATCTGTGAACTCCCCATCGACGCCACTCCGTGT
>NZ_PNCV01000188.1:0-519 GCF_005886925.1 Pseudoalteromonas sp. S3260 | reverse complement strand
TGTTAACACCAAGCGACTTTGTCGTATCTTAATTACCAAGCGATTCTGTCGTAATCGCTAATTACCAAGGGAATTTGTCGGTCACTTTTTTACGTGTCTGTTAGTGTTTTGTTTTTGGAATACTAGAAGGCATGTTGAGGATGATTGTGATGGATTCTAAAGCTCAACTCACCGTTGACATCATAGCTAAAGTGGTTGAAGGCAGGATAACAATTGCCAATGCTGCTAAGTTACTCAGTAAGTCTCGACGCACTATTGAACGCTACGTAAAGCAATATCAGCAAGTCGGTATTCAATTCGCTGTTCATGGTAACAGTGGCAAAGCCCCACCCAACAAAACGCCGGTATCAATAAAAAAAGTGGTTCAAAAATTGATTCAGGAAAAATATTACGATTTGAATCTGTTGCACTTGGCTGAACAATTGTAAGCGTCCGGCCAACCACACCTAGCAACACCATTTTTTGTATTTGAAAATACCTTCAACTTTTTATTGGAGGTCATTATGAATTCACCCATCC
>NZ_PNCV01000187.1:0-2750 GCF_005886925.1 Pseudoalteromonas sp. S3260 | reverse complement strand
CCTAAGTATAGATTTAGGATCTTTAAAAATAAAATAGGTAGGGATGTCTACAGGTGCATTCAGGTTTATTGCGAACAGTTTGGGTGCAAAGTTGTTGAGCTGAATGTACAAATAGATCACGTACACTTAGTAGTAAAAGTGCCGCCAAAATTGTCAATTTCAAAGTTAATGGGCGCATTGAAAGGTAAAATAGCGTTAAAAATGTTTAGTAAATATCCGTACTTAAGAAAGAACAAGCTATGGGGTAATCATTTTTGGCAGCGAGGATACTTTGTTGATACGGTAGGCATAAATGAAGAAATAATACGAAGATATGTCAGGCATCAGCAGAAGGAGGAGAGACAAGAGCAAGCTCAGTTAACTCTGGAGTAAACAACGCCCCCTTTTAGGGGGCTAATTCAAAGCCACCTTCTTTAGAAGGTGGATCTTTTACACCGAGAATACCTTGTGGCAAAGCTTATTTGCGCTGGTTTTTTGGCAGGAACTTTTTATTGAAACTCCGACCCCCCCCTGCAATGAGTTTGATATTTACCCGCAAGCCTTAAAAACAGATACATTTTATTTAAATCAATCCTCGCAAGTAGAGGCGCGGCTGGCTGCGTGTAATAGTACCCAAAAATTGCTGCGTTTAGTGTGTAGCCATGCCGCAAAGTATTATGAGCAACCAAATGGCTTATTTAGATGGCACAAAGATGTATTAAAGCCATTAGAGATGCTTATTTTAAACAGCCCGATAAATGCGCTATTAAGCCATTTAAAAAACATGGCAAAAAACTACCGACAATTAAAAGATGGTTACCCCGATTTAATGATTGTTGATAACAGCGCAGTTCATTTTGAGGAGGTAAAAGCCCCCGGAGACAAGCTTAAAAGAAACCAGCTAGTGAGCATCGATAATTTAAAAAACAGTGGTTTTAAAGTCAATATTGCAGCGGTAAACTGGTATGTAGACCCTAACCGTATTTATAGTGTGGTAGATATTGAAACTACAGGAGGCCTCAAAGGCGTTAACCGCATTACCGAAATTGGTATTGTTAAAGTAAAGCAGGGCGAAATAGTTGATACATGGACTACGCTGATAAACCCAGAGCGGCCCATCCCTCGTTTTATTACCAAACTAACCGGTATTAACGATGCCATGGTAAGCAATGCGCCCATATTTAGCGACATTGCTTCGACTTTATTAGATAAGCTCTCGGGTAGTATTTTTGTGGCGCATAATGTTAATTTTGATTATGGCTTTATTAAAAAAGAGCTTGAGAGGGTGGGAATTAATTTTAAAATGCCAAAACTGTGTACAGTCGTTGAATCACGCAAAGCATTTAAGGGATTAAAGTCATACTCACTCGGTAATTTATCGGCACACTTTAATTTAGACTTAACCAATCATCACCGTGCATTAGACGATGCCAAAGCGGCCGCGCAGTTATTGCTTCTAGTTCAACAAACAGACAGCCAGTGATAAATTTGAGCCAGTTAAATGTATTGTACTTAAAGTTGAATCATCGACAATTGAGTGCCACTTTGCTGGTATTGATGGCTTTAATAACTGGCTGTAATTCGTCACCAATAAGTCTTTACAACGATAATACCATGAAGAAAAAAGAATATAATGGTGTTAAGGCATACAGAAAAGGGGAGTTTGAAGGGGTTTTTAACTATTTAGAAGAGCCCGCTGCATTGGGCTACAAAAGTGCACAATACACCCTAGCGTTTATGTTTTTAAAAGGGCAATATTTAGAGCAATAACTAAGCTTAGTATGAGGGGTGTTGCTGCACAAGCAGGCGTTGAAAATTGGTCACAACAATATGATACTTTTTATACTGCTGCGACAACACACGAGAAGCAAGAAATAGATGCAATTGTGGCCGTTTATATTGAGCAGTTTAGTGTTAAAGCTCAAAACATGACCTGCCGTAGGTCAACATCACCGAGACCAACATTCGGCGAAATTAAAATTGATTGTAATAAACACGATGGTGTTGTCACCGTTCATGAAATACAAACAATAGAGTAAAGCTAGTTACTAACTAACCTGAACTCTGGATAATAAATCTATCTCAAGCAGTTATTTTCAGCGCTAACTGCGTTGAATTTACTTGCAATAGGCTAGCTATTGACGCGTAATTTCGCCTTGTTTTCACTGGAAATCTCTGGCTAGAGAAAAATAAACATAAATATCATTTTTTGATTCAATACGTTAGTAAATCTCTTAACCAGAGTTCAGGTTAACTAGCTTTTTCTCAAAGTCACTTTTTACGATATCGAGCGCTTTTAATACTTCTTCGGGCTCTACGTCGTGTTGCTCTAATATCATAATTAAATCCACAGCAAGTTTTATGTGTGTAGGGGCGTCTTCTAGCGGGTTACTCATTAATATCTTTCTTTTTAGCAATCTGATCAATCGCAAAATTAATAGCAAGTTCAACGCGTTGCTGCATATCTAAACGATCTGTTTGAGTTAAATAAAATGCCATATCTACATCGTATCGAATATAACGTGGGGGTAATTGATTGAGTACGGTACAGCAAAAGTCAGCCATTACATCGTCGTTGTAACGCTCATTAAGTTTACGTTTTTCTATTTCTTCTAAAACGAGTTTTTCGTAAAAATTATGTATGTCGTCATCTAATCGCATATTCCAGTCACTCTTTGTTATTGTCTTTAATGAGTCTATACCAAGGACTGTTATAAATCGAGAGCCGCTTTAAATAGTTGTTTATGGACACTAGGGTCTGTTGACCTTTG
>NZ_PNCV01000186.1:0-7420 GCF_005886925.1 Pseudoalteromonas sp. S3260 | reverse complement strand
TTTACGTAAACAAGTACGTGAGGATGCCGACGAAACCATTAATTATGATGAATACGCTGAGGATATCCGAAGCTTGCTTGATAAACACATAGCGGGTATTGAAGTAAAAGAACCTGACGGGGCGTATTTAGTCGGTAACTTGGGCAAAGACGTTAAACCACAGGATATGAGCGATGACGAAGCGCGTAACCAAACAGATAAAATCACTGGCCGAATCACTAAGATGATTGAGCAAGACTTAGCAGATGATCCTTATGCGCAGGAATATTTTTCTAAGATGCTTAAAAAGGCCATTGAAGATGCCAAAGCGATGTTTGATGCGCCAGTAAAGCAGTACATATTGTTCGCTGATTTTGAGCAAGAAGTAAAAGACCGCAAAGTGGCTGATGTTCCCAATGACTTTATGGATGACGCAGGCAAGTTAAACAAACATGCCCAAGCCTACTTTGGCCTGTTCAAACATTTATTCGATAGTGCATTTTTAACTGAAAAGGCACTGGATAATGAGAAATTGGTAGCGCTTGCTTTTGATATTGATGCCGTCGTAAATGACGCGGTTGCTGAGTATTCCATTAACCCTGCGGAAATTGAAAACGCCATTCACATGAAGTTATTACCCATACTGTTTGCTGAGCTTGGCCTTGATAACGCACAAAAACTGATTGAAGAAGTGTTAAAGATAACCCGATTAGGCATAGCTAGAGGCTAATGTAAGTGACACAAAAAACGGTAGCCGCTGCTATTCATTCTGAAGCAAGCAGCGCAACAACCAACGAACGAGGTGTTTTTACTTATGGTAACGACACCATTCGCTATGAGGTCATTCGTAAAACAAAGCCTAGTGATAACGCTAAAAAAGTAGCACGTAAGGTCGTTATTAAGGTTCACCCTGATCAGCGTGTTGTTGCGACTGTGCCTCATGATGCGAGCGAAGACGCTATTGTTGATGCAATGAACAAGCGTGCAAGATGGATATGGCAAAGTATTAATGACTTTGCAAAGCAAAAAGACACGGTATTGCATAAGCGTTATGTAAGTGGCGAAACCCAATTTTATTTAGGTAAGCGCTATGTACTCAAGGTCATTGTTGATGCTGAGCAAGTGCCCAGTGTGAAGCTCAGCCGTGGTAAATTAAACGTCACTATCAAGTATGAAATAAGCAAAGATACAGCCCCGGATAGTCAAGGTAGCCGCGCTGCGAAAATTAAACCGCTAATCGATAAATGGTATCAGCATAAAGCAAAAGCTATTTTCCATGAGCGACTAGCCGAACTACTTCCGAAAGCCACTTGGGTAACAGGCATTCCGTCTTTTCGTGTGATGGCAATGAAAAAGCAATGGGGAAGCTGCTCTACCAAAGGTAACTTGATGCTCAATCCACACCTTGTTAAAGCCCCGAAAGAATGTATTGATTACGTGATACTGCACGAGCTTTGCCATATTGCAGAACACAATCACAGCGAGCGCTTCTGGCGTTTACTAACTCAAGTAATGCCAAACTGGAAAGAAGTAAAAGCCAAATTAGATGATATGGCGGAGATGTATTTGAATGAATAAGTCAGAATTAATATCAGTTTGTATTAGTGACAATAGAGTATGCCCTATGCCCCCTCAGTGGGTTAAATTCGAAGAGCTATTATCAGAAATGGGCAATGGTAAACCGCCTCAATCACTTATTTTGGGTTATTGGTTTGATACTAGTGATGAAGAAAAACGCAAATGTGTTCAACAGCAGATTGACTGGGCTTATGAAAGAGGACTACTCGATTTTGCTATTGAATATTTAACCCAACTTAAACCTAACCAATGGCATACAGGATACCGCAAGTAATATGAGTAAGCATAACGAACACTCGTCATATAGAGAAAAGTTAATTGAACATTTATTTGTAGGAGAGTTACTGAAACTATCTTGGCTTGAACATGAATGCGGTCTTGAGGTAGCAAAACCAGAGGTTGATAATTCAGGTTACGATATCATTGCCGAGTGTTACGGGGTTGTTCGGCATATTCAACTGAAGGCATCGTACAGGTCTTCCTCAACAACCCAGCAAAAAGTGCATATAAAATTAGCGGATAAACCCTCAGGCTGTGTAGTTTGGATCATATTCGATGAAGACTCTTTAGAGTTTAAAGAGTTTTTATTTTATGGTGATCAAGCTGGTGAACCTTTACCGAACATAGATAACCTTAAGATAGCCAAGCACACCAAGGGAAATAAGGACGGGGTTAAAAATGAGCGACCCAATATTCGAGTTATAAACAAAGGTCAGTTTGAATCAATTAATTCAATAGGCTCTTTGTTTCAAAAACTATTTTGCATCACTCCATCGGAAGCTCCAGATATAACTGAGCCTTCGTCAGAATTACAACAAGTGAACTCCACTTTAGATGAATTTACTAAATTACATAGAATCAAGATATGGTCGCAAAAACCTTGGCAGAAAAATCATCAATTGATTAAAGGTTTTTTAGAACTTGAATCAAGTAATGGTTTTGTTGATTTGGACCAATTAATCGAATACTGCTCAAATCACTTTGATGGCGCAAAAGGCGAATGGAAAAATAATTTCAACTCCATGAAAACTGATCTTGGAAACGCTCATGGCAAGATCTTTTTTACTGTTGGAAATAGGTTAAAAATTTATAGTGAAGCAAGGAGAGAAATAGATAAATTTAATTGGTAAGCGGTAACAGTTTAAGCTGCTTTATGAAGGTGGCATTCGTTAGTAAAAAATGAAGATGACATTATGTAGAACTCGCCCCCGCCTTTACCTTCAGATGCGGCAAATTTACCTAAAAAGTATTCGTACACACGGCCAACTAAGTCTTCTTCTGTTTTTTCGTTTTGGTTGGCAATAGTGTCGATATTATTAATGGTGTCGATAAGCGCTGAGAGCTTACTGGCATCAAGCCCTAAGCGTGAAAAGTAGTTGTCGGGCAATGCGCCGGCGAGTGATTTATTGTTTTTTTCAACCGCGTGTAGTGCGGTATCTATTTTAACGGCAATATCGCCTTGCTTAGCGTTGGCTTGAATGTACGACCAGCGTGCGTCTTCTGGTAGATAAAACACGTTATCCATCGCGTAAAAGTCGACCATGTCGATGTATTCGTCGCCGTACTCGGCAATAATGGCTTTTTTACGCGCTTCAAACTTGTCACTAATAAATTTAAGAAAGATTAAGCTTAAAACAATGTGCTTATATTCGGCTGATTCAACACTGCCACGCAGTTTATTGGCGGCATCCCAAAGGGATTCTTCAAACCCGACTTGTGTTTTTTTTGCGGCTTTTTTTGTAGCAGGCTTTTTTGATGCAGCGTCCATGTGGTCTCTCTTTGCAAGAATATCAATATAATTTATTGGCTTATCATACAGCAAAGGTCGTGGGTTTTTGAGTGTTAATTAGTAATAAATTAGTATTAAAAGATCGGAGTAATTGTATGTATTATCCCCTCAAGAGAATGGCTCTTTCTAAAATATATTTTTATTTACGGAAACTATAAAAATATTAGCTATAAAGTATTCACTAAAATGCTATAGCTAAACTTAAATAACTTTAGATTAACTTAGATATCCCTGAAGCTTTTACTTTTATTCCAGACTCTTCAGCTTCATGCTCTCCCATATTAATAATATCTTTAAATATTCCTAAAAATTGGCTTGGCGTCTTGTTTAGTCTGAGCCCTATGTAGGTACCAGAAAAATTAAGGGTTTGCTTATTTATGGTTCTACCTTGCGATACAATTATTGCACTGCCACTACCGAGCATAAACCAACCGAATGAAGAGACTAATTGCTCTAATACATACAGTCCAAACCCCGAGTTTTTATAAATATTTTCAGACTCAACGATTTCTGTCGTACCTGAGATACCTGGTTTTATAGCATTCAGTAGCGCATCTATTTCTGATTCAAATTTAAATGAACGACCTAGAGAAGATGATATTCCAACCCCCTCGTCTATTACAGCAACTTCAACACGCCCATTAACCCATCGTTGCCCACATAAATAACATTCATTTGTTAACGAATGCTCAAATACATTTCTTACGATCTCTCTTAGTGCATAGCGATAAAGCCTATTCTCTTCTGTTTCCAGTTGCGTCCCTGATAGCAAATTTGCAAAGCGCCTGACCTTACCTGTGATTTCGTCATACCACTGTTGAATATTTTGTGTTTGTAAATCAAACTCTGGCTTTTCTATTTTGGTTATTGGTAAGTAAGTCATGGAACCTTGAGCTTCACCAACTTCATTTCCCTCATCCATACCAATAAAATCAAAAAAACCTAAATGGCGAAGATAACTATGCGCATTGCCAGAACTATCGTGACCTTTTATTCTTGTGTTTAATCCGTTTTCTCTCCTGTATTTTATCCATTTTCGAATTTTAGAACCTGCAACCAGCATCCCGCTTGGGTACGAAAAGCTCAAGGTAGTGCAATCGATTAGAATTTCTGGTGTATTCTGGTTGTTTTCTAACTCATTAAAAAAAGATTTGAGTGTATCTCGGCCTAAATGCCGAGGAAAAAATATGGTCTTCATTGCGTTTCTACTCACTAATCCGCTGTGCTAATAGTTACAAGCGTATAATTCATTTTAAAATTAGGGCTGTTTTACTTCATAGCCCTTAGCTGAAGAAATGGCCCATGAATACTCAGAGCCATTTCCAGCTAGAATTATATCGAAACCAAAGCTTTTACTCGTTAAAGGAGGGATATTAACGTTACTAATATAATATCTTGAGCTTTCCTTTTTTCCATCTACAGTCGTAATTTTAACCTTTAACTCTGTAACTGTAATTGATTCATTTCCATTGTAGATATTACCGGAATAATAATTTGAATAACCTAAACTTGCACGACCGATTAAGTTTAGCCGTTCTTTAACTCCAAGTTGTTTAATTTCTTTAGGCGTGGTTTGCTTTTTATTTTTTTCGTAACAAGATTTATGGATTAACTTTGCACCAACATCACTTTTGACGCCTTTCATATGCTCAAGAATACATTCATCATAAGTTGCGGGCTTTTCATCGCAGCCCAATAGAAATAAAGTAACTAATATTAATGGAATAATTTTCATAAACATCCTTATTCATATGATAAATAAACTAAAAACTTTTCTCGAATTACAAGATTTACTATTCTGATTCTAGTAGTTGAATTAGCTTACGCTTACCTTCTTCATCTAGCTTTTCGATTAAACACGCCAGTGTTGCGCTTTCTTCTGACTCACAAAAAAAGTAATTTACGGGAACATTTAGCTCGGTTGCTAGCTTTTTTAAAGTAGCTAAGTCGGGCATATGGCGACCTGTTTCGTAATGGTTCATTCTGCCACTGGCTGAACTCGGGTCCATCCCTATTTTAATACCTAACTCTTTTTGGCTTATTTTCATTCGTTTTCGAGCCTCTTTAAGACGCTCTGTAAAAAAGGATTTAACCTGCACCGTTGCTTCATCTTGGTAACTCTCACATTTAAATGATTGTCTAGTTTTTACATGAGCATGTATACTTAGGAATCCTAAGTTTATGGTGAGTAGTAAGGTTTAGCAATGAGTAAAAAAGCGAATATGAATGTATTTTTACATTTTCTTTTGGTAATCAAACAGATGAATGATTTCACTGTGACGCAAGCTAAAGATGCTTTATTGCGTGAACAATCTGAGTTTACTGATTCAGTAGAAACCCGAAAGTTTGTATATCGCCAATTAACTCGCAATGTTGCAAATGGACTCTTAAGACGAACCAATAAATTAAATAAGGGAGCTAAAGAGGTTATATATTCAACAACAGAGCTTTTTTCAAGTTTAGAAATCGTTCCTACTTCTAGACGAGGCAAAGTAAAACAAATAGATACTGCAAATATTAGTGTTCCTGATATTTCGACAGAAACTGTTAAAGTTATTGAGTACCAAGAAGAACTTAAAAAAGATTTATTAACATACGAGATTGATTTAAATACTGTACTTGAAGAAGCTAAAGAGTATCAGCGCCTTTCTGCACGCTATCCTAAGCTGCAAGAACAGTTGCAACTGCATCACACTCAAGCTAAGGAGAAGTCGATTAGATTACTTGGCAAAATAAACGCTTTGCAGACTTTATTGGGTAATAAAATAACAGAAAAGCAACCATGCTAAGGGATTGGCAAACAGCCTGCTTATCGGCAGTTAAAAAGCATTACTCCCAAAGTAATAAGCACTTTTTTTGTTTAGCTACACCAGGGGCTGGTAAAACCGTGTTGGCGGCAGAAGTGGCAGCGTATTTATTTGAAACTAAGCAAATAGACTTTGTGATTTGTTTTTCACCCTCTAGCGAGGTGGCTAATGGTATTAGAAAGACGTTTGCTAAACGATTAAATTGTAATTTTGACGGTATTATTGGCTCAGTTGGTTGCTCGTATACTTATCAAAATATGCGCTTTTTTAATGACGACTACTGGAAGCTATTAAAGAACAACCGTGTGTTAGTGGTGTTTGATGAAATACACCATTGTGCTGGTTCGAGCATTGAGGATGCCAATGTATGGGGGCAAGATATTGTTAAAAACATTCAACAGCACGCTGCTTTCACGTTGGCTTTAACAGGCACACCTTGGCGCTCTGACCTTCTTCCTATCGCGCTGGCAACTTATAGCGACCCTGATAATAAAATAATATGTAATTACACTTACTCGCTGCAACAGGCGGTAAATGATGGTGTTTGCCGTAACCCTAAAATTGTTTTAATTGATAATGAAGAAATTTCGGTAACAACTACGAAACAGGAAACTAAAACCTATAACTCATTAAAGTCTTTGCTAAAAGATCCATCGATTTCCTACCAGGATTTGATTAAGCACGAAGCTGTAATCAATTATATTATTGCTCAAGGAGTAAGTAAGCTCGCCACTATTAGGCAGCAGAATAGCAATGCCGCAGGGTTAATTGTGGCCTCTTCTGTTGAGCATGCAGAGCAGATAGTGACTGTACTCACCGACCTTTTTCATCAATCAGCAACCATAGTTACTTACAAAGAAAGTGATGCTGGCGATAGAATTAACCATTTTCGCTTTAGCAACACGCAATGGATTGTAAGCGTTGGAATGGTGTCGGAAGGTACTGACATACCTAGGCTGCAAGTGTGTTGCCATTTAAGCAGAGTTAAAACTGAGCTTTATTTTAGGCAGGTGCTTGGCCGTATATTAAGAGTAAATAATTCCTCCAACCAAGAAGCTTGGCTATTCACCCTCGCCGAAGAAACACTAAGCACCTTTGCAAATAGAATTGACCAAGAGCTACCCGACACTTGTGTACTAATAAGAAATAACGCCATAGCGAATGAATATTTTGGAACAGAGACTCATAAAAAGACAAGCTCCACTAGGCCCGATAGTCAGCCGATTGCTGAAATTGATGATTTATTAGTAAGCGTCCGGCCAACCAC
>NZ_PNCV01000185.1:0-900 GCF_005886925.1 Pseudoalteromonas sp. S3260 | reverse complement strand
TTAAATTTATAAAATACTAGGGCGTGTTGATCTTTGTGGTATGAAAAACAAACAGCATGAAGATAAGGTATAATTGAATTCGCCAGAAAACTTTACACCGAACCTACATGCCAAGATTAATGCTAACAGACGGGACATGGAATGTCTTATCAAAAGTAATGTACTTAAGTGGTCGAATTTATAATAAGCCCGACCATAGAAAAACGCTCGAAGGCATACTGTATAAGATGCGCACAGGTATTCCATGGCGAGATTTACCTTCTGATTTTGGCCGTTGGAGTGCTATCTACAGACGGTTTAATTTATGGTCCAAAAAAGGGATTTTGAATGAACTGTTTCGCGCATTATCTCGTGATGCGGACATGGATTGGGTCTTCATTGATGGCAGTATTGTCAGGGCTCATCAACATAGTTGCGGTGCAAGAACTGCTGACAATGAATCAATTGGAAAGAGCCGAGGTGGAAATTCTACGAAAATTCATCTTGCAGTCGATAGCGGAGGGTTGCCTGTTTATTATGAATTATCCTGTGGAAATACGCATGATATCGTCCATGCAGAGTCACTCGTAGCTAATTGCCCAACAAGTAATATGGTTGTCGCAGATAAAGGCTACGACAGTGAAAAACTGAGAGCGTTTGTTCGTGATAATAACGCTACACCCGTTATTCCACGTAAGGGCAACAGTTTAGTAGGCAATGAAGATATTGACTGGTGCATGTATAAATATCGGCACTTGGTTGAGAATGCATTTGGCCGTATTAAGCAATATAGAGGGATAGCCACGCGGTATGAAAAGCTTGAACGAAATTATCATTCAATGCTCGCTTTAGCATTTACTATGATGTGGCTACCAATGTGGGCTGATTGATATATGTACTACAAAGATCAACAGCCCCTAA
>NZ_PNCV01000184.1:0-3140 GCF_005886925.1 Pseudoalteromonas sp. S3260 | reverse complement strand
AAAGGTCAACAGACCCTAGATAAAAAAGCGTTACAATGTAACGCTTTTTTTTATGTGAACTAATTTAGCGCATATTAATTAAGGCCAAGCACATCTTTGCCTTGTTTGAAGGTCACATCTACAGGGATGTTCGCTTTGCTTAACTTTTCTAAATCTTTAGCTAGTTCCGCTTTAATATCGCCATGAGTTGCAATCAGTTGATCAACTTTTTCGTAATCACCGTCACCTTGCAGGGTTAAAATAAGGCGCGATAATTTAGCCATAGCGTCGCCCATTTTATCCATGTTGATGCTATACAAGCCGTCTTCATTTTTAGAGAAGGCACCTTCTTGAGCAAAAAAGTTAAAGCGGATCATGTTTGCTTTACCATGTGCACTTGATGCACCGAAACGCACAGAGCGGAAAATACCCGCCATAAAGGTGGTGTAGTAATCTTCTAACGTTCCTTCAGTGATTTCCCCTTTTTTAAGTAACTGTTCAACCATGTACAGACCAAGAATATCTGCTTTACCTTCTTCCAAGGCGCTAGCATGCTCTTGTAGAGATTGGCGAACGGTACCTTTGCCGGTAATAGTATTTTTAATACCTAAACCGTGAGCTACTTCATGGAACATAGTGTTAGCAAAAAATGCATCAAAGGTAATGTGTTTACGTTGCTCTGGCACAATTAACTGCTCTGCGATAGGGACTAAAATTTTATCAAACTTCGCTCGCATTGCATTTTTAAGCTGTAAGCGACGTGTGCCTTTTTCTAGCTGTACTTGCTCATCATTTGGTAAGTTAATTGCAATGGTTTTACTGCCGGCATTTGAGTGCCCAGCATAATAAACAACATCGTAGGCATTTAAGTCAGCATCTGAGCCTGGTACTTCTTGCTTGTATTTGCTATCAACAGGTAAGCCTTTTTGCAGCTCAGGTAAAAAGGCAGCAAATTTAGCCAGACGTTCGCTCCATTTTAAATCTTTAATTAGTACATACGATTCATAGGCAGCACGGTAACCAAATAATTGGTCTTCGTAGTTTTCAATTGGGCCAATAACAACATCGATAGGATTATTTTTCATATCCATCCAAGCAAAGTCAGAGGCTTGGAAATCATCGCTTTGTATTGCGTCAGCTCGTAAGTTTAGGTAGTTGGCAAATTCTTTGTCGTCAGCTAATTTGCTAGCGTCTCTAAGTAACTTAGCTGCTTGGGCAAGTTCTACGGCATATTCTTCTGAATAAGGCGTGCTGTATAAATTACCTAGTTCATCGCGTTTAATAAGTGAGTAAAGCCCTGTTTTATCTTTTACATCAGCGTTATTAAGCTCTTCTTTGGTGATGTCGGCCGGATAAAAACCTGCCCCAAGCGGCTTTTCTTTATAGCCAGATAAAAATACTTCATCGCCATTTAAGCGATCCCATGGGCCGTAGTTTATATCTGCAAACCGACGTACTTTTTCATCATCTAATTGTGCTAAAAAGCTTTGTTTATCTTCACCAAATGCTTGTTTCCAAAATAAATCGTCCATAATTTTTGAAGCATCAATAAGCTTGGCAACCATGGCTTTTTGGTTCTCAGATAAGTGTGACAAATCGCTTTGTAAGCTGAAGTCTGTGTATATGTCTAAGCGTTGACGGTCAATATTAACGAGTGTTGGCCTTGAAGGCGCTTGAGAAGCCGTTGGCGCTGAGCTTTGCGGCGTATTGTTTGAAGACGGTGCTTGCTCAGAACAGGCACTAAGAAAAACGATGCCAGAGAGCAGTATTGCTTGGCTAATTTTATTTAAGATCATTATATTGCCTTTAAAAAGTCTATTTTATAACTTGTATACTGTAAGTTAAGGTACTGAATGAGTATTAGTGTGCCTTAGCATGCTTGCATTAAAGCAAAACATACTAGCAAATAGCAAGTATTAGACGTTAGAGTGCACTAATGAGGGGCCGCTGGTAAATAATCAATAATTATCTACAATTCTTTCTATTTTAGGTATATGTTTAATACTACTAAGCTTTGAAATAATTAATAATATAAGACTTGCTGTAAAGTATAGGCCATTAAGCAAAGGGATATTTTATGTCTACAGAAAATGCCTTACTCACTATTTTAGTTGACAGAATTAACAACGACACACTGGTGTTGCCTACGTTACCTGAGGTAGCGATTAAGGTTCGCCAAGCCGCAGATAACCCCGATGTTAATTTGATGCAAATGTCAGATGTGATAGCACATGATCCTGCATTGTCGGCGCGGATGATCAAAGTCGCAAATAGTGCAATTATGGGCCGAGCTGTAAAGGTGTCTAACTTGCACCAAGCCGTTACACGTATTGGGCTTAGGCAAATAAAAAATATTGCCACAGCCATGGCGATGGAGCAGTTATTTGTATCTAACAACGAGTTAATAAAAGGCTACATGGGAAAGGCGTGGCATAAAACGCTGCATGTGGCCTCGCACTCTATTTCATTAATGGAGTTTTACTTAAAAAGAAATACCCATACATCGCTAAATCGCGATGCCATTACATTAGCTTCATTAGTTTATAATATTGGGGTGTTACCCATTTTAACTGAAGCAGAGCGTCACCCTGAAGTGTTTGCAAGCCCCAGCTTTTTAGCCCATGCGATTCAACGTTTAAGTGGTAAAATTGGTGGTTCAATCATGAAAGCATGGGAATTTCCTGATGTGTTTGTTGAGGTCGCGCAGCACTGGGCAGATGTGAATCATCGTACTGCTGAGGTGAGTTATATCGACTTTATTCGTGTTGGTGCAATCCTTGAGGGAACCTTACAAGTATCTGATAAGTCAGCAGCGCTGCAAACGTATATTGATAAAGGCATATTTCCTTCATTAGAAATGTTAGAGAGTGAAGAGTATTTGCATATGGTTGAAGACGTAAAAGAAATGTTTAGTTAATACCAACTTTATTAAAAACATGATTATTCTAGCATATTAAATAATCCGCTACCTGCGTTAAAAATTATTTATATAGAACAACTATGTATCATAATTTTTGCCTTGTTATCGACTTATTTCTTTGTCGCTATAATAGATCACTCATTTAATGCAATTGGTATAACTTGTTTTTAAACAATAAAAAGCACGATTAATATCGTGCTTATATTTTTAATACTATTTAATTTTCAGCCCCTAAACCACC
>NZ_PNCV01000183.1:0-284 GCF_005886925.1 Pseudoalteromonas sp. S3260 | reverse complement strand
CCACTGCATCAATCAACTTATTATCTGATTTAGCTATTGGGATACCAAGTTCCAACAAGCAACCTCGTTGCAGATTCCCCAAGGCTACTTTTTGCTTTACAAAGTGCTCTCTCATTGCTGACATGGCTTGTAAGCACTGCTCATTTATGCTTAATAATCTACTCGGTTTAACTGTTGGTTGTTGAGCTGCAATACCAATAGCTAAAGCATCATTCGCATCCGTTTTTTGGCCTTGTCTAAATGCTTTTACAACCCGTGCAGACATTGGCTTAACTGTATGGCCT
>NZ_PNCV01000182.1:0-7241 GCF_005886925.1 Pseudoalteromonas sp. S3260 | reverse complement strand
ATCATGTATGGACTCCTTTAGTAAAAGTTTTGTCACTTATTACGTTACCCCTCGATGGGAGGGGAGTCCATACATCTCGGTGGTAAATATTTATTTAGGCTTAATCTGACGCGATATGAAATCGCTGCTACTGGATACGAGCAACGGGTTGCGAGCTTGTGCAAACAGCCTAATAACTAGTAATCTCTGTCACTGTCCTAAAACCTAACACCTAACACCTATTACACTCTTAGTGTTTATGAATGTAGGCGGAAGTTTATAATCCGGCTTGTGATTGTAGTCGCAGAGTTTGCTCGCGCGAAAAGCGCAGCTTTTAAATGTTGCGAAATCTAAGCGTTTAGTAATGTGGGTAAATGGCTTGTATAGCGGATTTATTTGGCTTAATTAACTCATTTATAGCTTGTAACTCTACTTGGCTAATGGTTTTTTTACTTAGCATTAAATGAGTAGAACTCTTATTGATGGCCGCCATATTAGTAACCGCTTCTATTGCTGGGTATTGGTTTATAAAATATTGCGCTGCTAGTTCGTCTTCAATTGCGTAATCAACTCTATTTTTATTGAGCATTGCAAAACGTTTTTCGGCTGTAGGCATCATAATAACGTTAGCGGGGTAGTTTTGTTTAAACAGCTCAAACGCAACGCCATAATAACTGCTACAGTTAACCGCCAAGGTTAAATCTTTATAAAAAATATCGCTAATGTTATTTAAATCAGGCGATTCGGTGTATTTATACAGGCGAACTACTTCATCACGATAGGCATCGCTAAAATAGGCAAAATCAGCTCTTGCTGATGTTTTACTCGCGGCAAAAATAACATCAATACGGCCTTCTTTTAATTCTTCAAAAGCGCGCGATGAGGTAGGCAGCAACACAAATTTTAAACAAAAAGATGAGCCGTTAAAAATCGTGTTTAACACGTCAATTTCAACGCTTGTTAAATTGTTTTTTACTGCCACCACATAAGGCGGCCAGTTGCGTTCATTAGTACCCTCCTTAAGTGTTTTGTTACAGGCAAATACGCTACAGCTAAAGATTAGTAATACAACAAAAGCGACTTTAAGCATTTTATTACTCTAAAAAATTACAACACTTTAGTATAAACCAAGTTGTAAATATAAACAGGGTTAGGTAGTTGTTATTAAAAGGCCAGCAGCTAAAGCGATTGCACGTAATGTAACCTTTAAAACGCTTGGTAAGCTTATAACGGCTTAAATAAACGTTTATTCAAGCCGTTACACTGCAGGGTAAATAACAGCCATGTTTTTAGTGTGGATTAAGGTAAGTGTTTAATTATCGCTGCTCATTCAAATAGCGCCGAAGCGTTTATATAACTTTAATACTTTCAAAGATGTAGAGTTAATAGGTAAAAGTGTAAATAACATTGGTTTATAACAATTAAACAGTGCTTTTTTGTAATGAAAACATACTACTTAGGGCGTATATATTGCCGTAGCTCTATATTTTTAAATGTTGATACTGTAGATTAGTTATAAATGAATACCAGATTAATAGCTCGCGCTGTTAATATATAAACCAAGGAGCGGTGAATTTAGTGCCTACTAAAACACTCAATTACTACAATCAAAACGCACAAAGTTTCAGCGATTCAACGCTTAATGTTGATATGTCGGCGCTTTACGCTGAGTTTTTACCGCTTATCCCTAAACATGGCCATATATTAGATGCAGGCTGCGGTAGCGCCCGCGATGCCATGTATTTTAAACAGCAAGGTTTTACTGTTAGCGCATTTGACGCAAGTCCCGAGCTTGCAAAGTTAGCCAGTAATTACTTACAACAAGCCGTAGAGGTTAAAACCTTTCAGCAGCTAAATTGTACCAATAAGCACGACGGCATTTGGTGCTGCGCGAGTTTATTACATGTACCAAAAGCTGAGTTACCGCAAGTGTTTTTAAAACTGCAAAATGCCCTAAAACCCAATGGCGTTTTATATGTATCGTTTAAATATGGCACGCAAGAGCGTGTACATAATGGCCGTGAATTTACCGATTTAAATGAAAGTGCTTTAACTGCGTTAATTAACAGCCACACAAAACTTAAAATACTAAAACAATGGCAAACGGTCGACCAACGCCCAGAGCGCGAGAGTGAAGTATGGCTCAATGCCCTAATTAAAGCAGTGCCGGTTTTATGATTGGCGCAATGCAGCAGCAACTCGACTTTATTGCGTATATTCAACGCATGCTGGTTGAGGGCGATTTTAGTGCAACCTACAAATTTGCATTGCTGCATGCTTTGGCTGATGTATGTGTTGAACAGCCACTTCAATCAGAGCAAAGTGAATTGGTCATAGAACTGCCAACACTTGCTGACAAACTCATTACCTTGTATTGGCATCATGCAATGCCGTTTCCCTCAGAACATACTGGTGAAAGTGCATTGCTTTTACAAAATACCGGTGCGCAATCAAAAGTAATTAGCGTATTGTTTGAATGCCAACAAAACAATATTCGTAACTTACGCCAGCTAAAGCAAAGTGGTTTTTACAAGCCGACTTTTAATGCCGCTATGGCAACCTTAAAAAGTGGCCCACTTTGGCGCTTACAAATACTTGCCAAGCAAGAAGAGTGCTTTTTATATCCGCACACTAAAAGCTCTAAATACATTACTTTGAATGCAGGCATTGCTAGCTGTTTTAGGCGTTTTTACGATCTAGTAACGTATTTAGCTAAAAATGCGTGGCTACAAAAAATTCAAAGCATAAAGCACAACCAAACACTTATTGGCCCGCAAAGCCAACTGCATGACTTTTTATTTGGCTTTGACCGCAATGCACTCACTAAAGCAAAACCTGTTTTGGTAGAGCTGCAATCAAACAGCTGTTTTTATTGCCAAAAGCCAATGAAAAACGATGTTGAAGTCGATCACTTTATACCGTTTGCCCGCTACGCTAACGACTTAGGCCATAATTTTGTGGCAGCGCATCGCACATGTAATAACAATAAACGTGACTTTTTAGCTGCACAGCAGCACCGCGAGCGTTGGCAAAAGCAAAACTTGGTTGTTAACAGCCAAATTATTAGTAACGAGCTAAGTGCGTATTTTCACTGCGATGCAGATAAATCTCTCGCAGTAAGCAATTGGGCCTATCAGGTGGCACAAGCCAACAACGCAAAATTATGGCTTGGGAATAAAGACCATTTTGAACAAGCAAAACCAACTGCTGAGTTGTTTACGTTTCCAAATGCACCACAACCTGAATTAGATCAAGTCGCTGAGCCCGAAGTTAGCTTAAAATCAATTGATGATGTATTAAAGCTGCCGTACTTCCCCAATATAAAAATAGCCTGTGGGCATTTTAAAACAGGGTATGAAAGCGATATGGAGTTGATGGATGCGCCACTTGGCGCGGGCAAGCTTGATCCAAACGTGCACTTTTTAGCACGCGCTTCGGGCAACTCTATGAACGGCGGTAAACACCCAATACTTGATGGTGATTTACTGCTACTTGAGCTTATAACATCCGATAAAGCAGGATCGTTACGCGGCCAAATAGTGGCGATAGAGCGAGATGATATAGGCGGGGAAGGGCAGTATTTACTGCGCAAAGTTAATAAATTACCTAATGGGCAATATGAGCTAATTGCTCAAAACCCAGATTACGAGGTAATGATTGCTGATGAAAGCATGCGAACCTTCGCACGGTTTAAACAAGTGGTTGCAGGTTAGTTTGTAGTCGCGTTTTAGCTTGTAGGCGCAGAGCTTGCTCACGCGAAAAGCGCAGCTTTTAAATTTGTAGGATGTGCCGTAGGCGTGAGTCTGCCTAGCGCTTTTAAAGTGTAGGAATTGGCTTGAGCCGTGATTTATATATGATTTTGGGAAAGGGATTAAAAACCTCTATTCGAGGTTTTATCGCGTTGGCGATGGCAACCAAAGAGAGGCTGCCGCCGACCTCTCTCTGGACTCTCTCGGCGCACCCGAGGATCACACTGTGTCCTCAAGTTAAAAATTGATGTGAACGTAAGCGCCGTGTATTCGCCATCCATGGCGAAGTCACGGCTTAACTTGCATCCATGCAAGTGATTACTCATCAATTTATAACTTTCGGGTGTGATCACGGGGAGTTGGAGTGTGTTGGTAGATTGGTGTCTTTTTTTTTAAGGGTTGGGAATCAAATGGAAGAATACGAATGTTTAGCTTGTGGGTTTATTGTTGAACTAGAACATGGAGTTAAAATTAAACAATGCCCGAGTTGTAAAAGGTTCTATGATAAGGTGAAACTACAGGTCGAAAATGGTAAGAGTTTTACTGAAATCACAGTTAGTCCAACAAGTAAGAAAACAGAAAAAGTTGAACTCAAAGAGTCGTGTACTTTTGAAAAAGAGTGTCCATTTTGTTCCGAATCTATTAAAGGCACAGCAAAAAAATGTAAGCATTGCGGTGAAATACTTGATGTTGTGCTTAGAGCTGCGGATGAATCAAAAAATGTTAACAATGTCTTTATGAATTCATCTTCTGCTGCGGTAGCAGTTACTGAGCCAAAAGCATTTCCGCATCTATTACACTTTGTACTTTCCTTGATCACAGGCGGTCTTTGGATCATTGTGTGGGTAATACACTACCTAACCAGAACAAGATAAAAACCTCTATTCGAGGTTTTATCGCGTTGGCGATGGCAACCAAAGGGCGGCTGCCGCCGACCGCCCTTTGGAATCCCACGGCGCGCCCGAGGATCACACTGTGTCCTCAAGTTAAAAATTGATTTGAACGTAAGTGCCGTGTATTCGCCATCCATGTCGAAGTCACGGCTTAACTTGCTCCATGCAAGTGATTACTCATCAATTTAAGGCTTTCGGGTGTGATCACGGGGAATTAAGGTACGTTGATCGATTTGTGCTTATGAACAGGAGTTGTTTAATCTTGTTCTAAAGATTGATCCTAGCTGAACAATAATTGCTCTAATGATTATAAACTGTTACGTTAATAACCACATAATAAGAAAGGACTCTATTAAATGAAACTCAACCAAGTTTTATCAATCGTCAACCAAGTCGAAAAATCTAAATTCATTTCATGCCTTGATCGTCTTTGTTCAGACGCTGCTAAAAATAATAAAACGTTAGCTAAAACAATCGACAACATTGACGGCCAGATCAAAAATGCTTCAGGAAGTGAAATAACACAACTGTTTAATACCGTAAGAGATTTCTTTAAAAGCTCAGTTAAAGATCAAATTTTAATGAGTACAGCACAGCTTAATTTATTGGTGAACATATTAAGTCGAGATGGCAATGGAGTCGCAAGAATTAGCTGGATAGAGTCACTTTATGAAAAAGAATGGGCAGAGTTATCCAAGCTCTCAAAGGAGCTAAAAGAGTGTATTCAACAAGGCTCTGCCGAGAGCGTTTTAGAGCGAAACCGAGCATTGAAGATTTATCATGCTTGCATGAAAGAAGCATACTTTAATGATGAAAAAAATAATCGAGAAGCCAAAGTTACTGATGACGAACGCAGTATTCTTAATGTACTGGCTGATGAGCTAAATCTCACTACTGATGAATGTGCCGCTGTAGAGCATTTGGTTGATGTTATTCCTAAAAACGGTGTGCTAGATGCTTTAAATAGCCTCAGAGATATGGGGTTATTATTTATAAGTAAAAAGCGCCAAGAAGTGTTTATTCCTGATGAAATAGTAACCCTACTTAATGAAATTCAAGGTAAAGATTTAGCTGATAAGTATGTACTGAGAATACTTAGAACGCTGGCAGATGCCGAACTTTCTAATGCACTCAAAGCTCATGGTCGTAAAATTAGAGGCATAAGCCGCACTGATAAAATTCAAACAATTATTCATTCAGGAATTAGCGCAGCTAAATTATTATCAGACGATATTCATAACGTTGAAGATAACCAAAATCAACGTAAAGACAGATTAAAGCAGCTTATACAAGATTTAGAAATTGATACAGATAAACTAGGTACAACCTTAGATGAGCGCATTGGTCTAATATTGTCATCGTTATCAGGTGCAACAGAGAAAGAGTTTGATTCTCTAAGTGCCAGCGGCTTTAAGCAGCTTCTAAAAACATTAGAGGAACACTTCCCAACTATGCAGGCTGTGCTAAAAGATGCATTTGAACTTGAAGCGAACGAAATAATAGACACTGAAAAACTACGTGCGTTAAGTATTACTCCTCACGATATTCTATATTTACTTTCAAACGATGAAGTTAGAGAAGTTCGCGATAGCATGGGGCTATCCAAGCGAGGCAATGCACGCTTTGCAATATTAGAAAGCTTTGCAAACGCAACTGATAAACTAATTGAAAATTACGACGCTCTAGCACGCCGCGATATTAATGCGCTAAGAGAGGCGGGCGCTGATGTAATTGAAGCTGACATTGGCGTTAAGTTTGAAGAAGTCACAAAAGCTATTTTTGAACTACTAGAGCTTAATATTGATGAAGACTTACGTAAAGACTTAAACACCACTAAAGATAAAGCCGATATTGTAATTTCACTCAGTGATAACGACATAATTATTGGTGAAGCAAAAACCTGTAAAAATGGTGATTTTGCTAAATATTCAACAACGTCACGTCAAGTAAAAGCCTATGTAACCCGAGCCGAAAACCAAGGTAAGCGTGTGGCACAAGTATTAATAATTGCCCCTAGCTTTTCCGATGATTTCATCGAATCAGCAGAGATGGATACAGAAGTAAATATTTCATTGTTAGAAGCGCATGGCCTCAAGTTAATACTTGATGCCTATAAGTCAAAACGTAACCCAAGTTTTGCGCCTAAGTTATTGACTAAAGGTGGTTTGTTGAAAGCTGAATTGATAGCGAAAAACATTTGAGGTTTATTAATGGGTAGCGACAAGTTTATAAAATGGAAAAATGATTATACTTTTGAGTCATGTGAAGCTCACCACGTTCTCGGCGATGCATTAACTCACAACCAGATACTTTTAAATGCTTCATAGCTCCTTTACTTGAAAGCCATTTACCCTTTTGATCTTGATCAGCCATATAAGTTACTCAAATTAAGTATAAATTTAATATACATAACTCTTAACGCATCGACAAATTTGAAGGCTAATGCCAAGACTATTCCCCCGTCATTTTGCCCGAAAAGACTCAATTGATGAGTAATCGATTGCATGGATGCAATCAAAGCCGTGACAGGCACATGGATGTGCCTTACACGGCGTTTACGTTCACATCAATTTAGGCTTTGAGGAAAGTGCAAAATGCCCGGGGCGCCGTGGGGTTCCAA
>NZ_PNCV01000181.1:0-383 GCF_005886925.1 Pseudoalteromonas sp. S3260 | reverse complement strand
CGCGGTGTTCAGAATTTCCCGATTCAGACCAGCCTTTTGTTTCACCATTTTTCCGTTTTTCTCGACAGTACCTTTGGCACTGCGAGTCATGTTCTTAACGGTGAGTCTTTCGGTGGCGATCAATGCCGCCACTTCAACTAATTTTGCAGTTTCTTTATGAGTAAAATCGAGTCTTTGACGGGCGATTTTCTGGTGGAGTTTGGCAATTTGATGCTTTAATTTTCGCTGGGTGCGAGTGCCTTTTTTCGCTAACGCGAGGTCACGTTGTAAAGAGGTTAATCGCTCTTTGCTGTTTCTGAGGTAACGGGGGTTTTCGACTTGCTCAAAATTACCATCCTGATCGATAGTCGAAAAGTAATGAGAAACACCCCAATCCAAGCCAA
>NZ_PNCV01000180.1:0-5186 GCF_005886925.1 Pseudoalteromonas sp. S3260 | reverse complement strand
TCTTATGTGCAGCTCAGGTTATTTAGTTTGCCTGAATGGTTTTTGTATTTTGTAAGTATATTAAGCAAAAGCTGGGTTCTTATTTTGAGTCCGGCTATTTTTATATTCTTTATCCTCAAAGATTATTTAGCTCTTAGGTTCGTTGTTATTACTGCCGCTTTTTCTTATTTGGCACTGTGACCTACTCAAGTTTAATGGCGTTTGATGATGGTATTTATATATATCGTTACCTTGTATGGGCATTAACAGATATTACTTGGATGGCACTTATTGCTTATCGGGGTCTTAAAGATAAAGTGCATTTGTGGCAATGTGTACTTGGGCAGCTTATTGTTATTGGTGCACCCATTCTTCAATTATTTCGCTTAGTTGACCGACACCTTTGGGATTTATCTTATAGCACTGTGATGTATCAAACATTTATGCCTTTAATAAATATTGCCACTGTTGTTGTCTGCTACCTGCCTCTTTTATATCTTTTTGTTAATAAGCGAAATAAAGCTTTAAGTTAGAAACTATAAAAATATCCCCAGTTTTAAACTGATATGCTAAACTACTGTTTATATGAACAGTGCTAGGGTGTGGTTATGAAACTTTATATTGCTGAAAAACCTTCATTAGGACGCGCTATTGCAGATGCGCTTCCAAAACCTCATAAAAAACACGATGGTTATATTGAAGTGGCGAATGGTGATTGTGTGTCTTGGTGCATAGGCCATTTGCTCGAGCAAGCAGAACCTGATGACTATGACGAACGTTTTAAAAAATGGCAATTTGAGCATTTACCTATTGTGCCTGAACACTGGCAATTAAAAGCTAAAACAAAAACCCGTAAGCAGCTTACCATTTTAAAAAAATTAATTAAGCAGGCAACAACACTCGTGCATGCTGGCGATCCTGATCGTGAGGGTCAGCTACTGGTTGATGAAGTAATCGAGCAAACAAAAATTAGTCAAACCAAAAAGCAAAGTATTCAACGCTTATTGATTAGTGATTTAAACTTAACTGCGGTAAAAAAATCACTCAACTCTATGCGGGCTAACCGTGATTTTATCCCTTTAAGCGTATCTGCTTTAGCGCGGTCTCGTGCTGATTGGTTGTTTGGTATGAATTTAACGCGAGCTTATACGCTAGCTGGGCAAAAAGCGGGCTTTGGTAATGTGTTGTCGGTTGGGCGAGTACAAACACCTATTTTAGGTTTAGTTGTAAATCGTGATAATGAAATCGCAAATTTTGTATCCAAACCATTTTATGAAGTACTTGCTCATCTTGTTACACCTGAGCAGCAATCATTTACTGCTAAGTGGATACCGAGTAAAGCGTGCGAACCATATCAAGATGAAGAGGGCAGAGTACTTAATAAAGCCTTAGCCGAAAATGTGACTTCACGCATTGCTAATCAGCCCGCAAATGTAACAGCGCTTGAGCAAAAGCAAAAAAAACAAACCGCGCCTCTTCCTTATAACTTATCTGCTTTACAAATAGATGCTGCTAAAGCTTTTGGGATGCCAGCACAAAAAGTACTCGATATTTGCCAAGTTTTATATGAACGTCATAAATTAATTACCTACCCACGCTCAGATAACCGTTACTTACCGAGAGAGCATCACCAAGATGCACCTGCTATTTTAAAAGCGATAGCCGCAAATGGTGGGCAGTCAGTAGAGCTGGTAAATGAGGCAAATGCAAAACAACGTAGTAAATGTTTTAATGATGCAAAAGTGGCCGCTCATCACGCCATTGTGCCGACAGCTAAACATTTAAGTAGTGTGAGTTTAGCCAATGATGAAGCAAAAATTTATCAGTTAATAAGTCGACACTATTTAATTCAGTTTTATCCTGATTACATTTACAACGAAAGCAAAGTAGAGGTAACCATAGCCGGAGGTTTATTTAAAGCAAGTGCAAAGCAAGATGTAAGCTTAGGTTTTAAATTGCTCATGGGTAAGTCGGAACTCAAAGAAGAAGCTACATTGCCTTATTTAGAAAAAGGTATGGCACTTACTTGTACTAAAGGTGAAGTGGTGCAAAAGCATACATCTCCTCCGGCTCATTTTACCGATGCAACCTTACTTGCTGCTATGACGGGAATTAGCCGTTATGTAAAAGACCTGCAAATCAAAAAAATATTAAAAGAAACAGATGGCCTCGGTACAGAAGCAACGCGTGCAGGCATTATTGAGCTGTTATTTAAACGTCGCTTTTTAAAACGTGAGGGAAAAGCAATTAAAGCAACTGAAACAGGTCTGGCATTAATTAGTGTATTACCAGAGGGATTATCAAGCCCCGACTTAACTGCAAAATGGGAGTCGAGTTTAGGTGATATTGCAGAGCAAGCAATGAGTTATCAGCAGTTTATACAACCTTTATTAGCCGATTTAACTAATTTTGTAAGTCAAGCGGCGAACTGCAATAGTCAGGCATTTGCACTGTTACCTAAAACGTCACCTAAAAAGCGCTTTGCCAAACGTACAAAAAAAGCGCCGTATAAAAAGTCGAGTTATAAAAAAAGCCCTGCGGTAAATTAATCGCAGGGCTTACATATAGCGTTGAAGGTTACTGATTGAATAGTGCCACAGCGGCGTTACTCATTGCCTTTATTCCTGTAGGCAGTGCTACTTTAAAATCAGGCGCAAATTTACTTGAATGTAACGAGGGCAGTGTTTCGTTATTTTTTATTGCCTTGGCGTACTGCTGTTGGTTAACGCCACCTAGCCAAAATAAGGTGATAGGAATATTTTCGTCGGTGCGCCCGTATAATCCAAAGTCTTCACCGGCCATTACCGCTTCTGTTTCGAGCACGTTTGCATCACCTATCGCACTTTTTATAGCGTTTCGAACAAGGTTAGTTTGTACTGGGTTATTGTAAGTTGATGGAATTGATTCATCTTCATGAACTTTCACTACAGGGTAGAGAGATTCCTCAAGGCCTGCACTTTGTGCTATACCTGCAGTAATACGTTTAATTGCCGCTATTTGTGCGTTACGTATATCTGGATTGTAGCTGCGTAGCGTAAGTTGTAACTTAACTTCATCAGAAATAACATTGTGTTTAGAGCCACCATGAATGGAACCCACCGTTATCACTGAAGGCTCAAGTGGAGAAAGCTCACGACTAGTAATTGTTTGTAGTGCAAGTATCGTTCGAGCTGCGATGATCACAGGGTCGATAGTTGTATGCGGGTAAGCACCATGGCCACCTTTGCCTTTTATACTAATATCAACAGAATCAACACTGGCCATGGTGTATTCATTTTTCATTGCCACTTTACCCGCAGCAACGCTAGCGCTTACATGCAAAGCAATAATATGATCTGGTTTAGCGTATTTGTTAAATAATCCTTCCTTGAGCATTGCTTTTGCACCACCGCCTACTTCTTCAGCGGGTTGAGCAACCATCATTAAAGTACCTTGCCACTTATTTTTATGCGTAATTAATTGCTCAGCAGTACCAATAAAAGAGCTCATATGAATATCATGACCACAGCCATGCATAACGCCAACTTCACTACCTTGATCATTAATTGTGGTAATAATTGATGCGTAAGTTTTGCCTGTTTGCTCTGTTATAGGCAGGCCATCAGTATCAGTTCTGATCATGACGGTAGGGCCTTGACCATTTTTGTAAATTCCGACTATACCATAGCCACCTACATTATCGGTTACGTCAAACCCTAATTTCTGAAGTCGTTCAGCGATTTTTTTACCTGTTTGCTTTTCCTTATATGACAATTCAGGTGATTGATGTAGGTCTAAGTAAAGTTTTTCTATTGCCGGCATGCTGGTATCAAGATCCAACTTAAGTGCTTGCGCATTCAATAATGGGCTGACTAATAAACACAATGCACTTACATACGCTAATTTCATATTTCCCTCACTACCTTCTATTGTATTTAAATGATTTAAACAGATGACTTGTAATTATTATCTTCATCACCATATAAAAACCTAAATAGATGAACATGGCAATAATTCAATGAGTAATATAGTTAGTCTTAACGCACAAAACCTTCAGCAAGTATTGGGTGAAACATCACAACAAAAGTTAGTACTACTTAACTTTTTTTCTCCACAAAGCCCTGAGTGTATTAGCCAAACAGCTATTTTAGATAAGTTAGCTGCTGAATACAGCAGCTATATAGTAGTCGCAAACTTAGACTGCGATGCAGAGCAGGCACTTGCCTCTCAACTTGCCCAACAAGTTGGATTGCAAACCTTACCTACTTTAGTGTTATTAAAAGACTCAGCTCCAGTTGATGTATTAGCGGGTGCTCAAACAGAAAGCCAAGTTCGTGATGCATTATCTAAACATTTACCAGCTCAACAAGACTTATTATTAGAGCAGGCTAAGCAAGCACTGATTAATAGCGACTTAAATGCCGCGTTTACTTATGCCAAACAAGCGTATGAACTTGATAGTCGAAATGCGAGGATTAAATTAGTACTGGCAGATATATGTATACAAATCCACAAACTCGATGAAGCCGCTGCGTTAATAGAAACAATAGATGTAAAAGAGCAAGATGCATACTTTAATAATATTAAGGCAAAATGTGAGGCCGCATTAGAGGCAACCGATTCACCGCAGATAAAAGAACTTCAAGAAAAAGTCGCTAAACATCCAAATGAACTTGATTTGCAAATGCAGCTAAGTAACCTTTTAAATGAAGCGGGAAGGAAAGAAGAGGCATTAGAAGCACTCTTTACTATCCTTAAAAAGGATCTTAACTATGATGAAGCCAAACCAAACTTCTTAGCAATAATCGCCTCTTTACCTGACGGCGATGCATTAGCCGTTAAATATCGCCGCAAGCTCTATAGTATTTTATATTAACGGCTAATTAGAACCTTTATAAAAGCATCTAACTAAAGATGCTTTTTTGTTTTCTACATTTAAAAAGAGGATAAATGCAGGGTTATCCACAGGGTTTTGTGGGTAACGTGTGTGTCTAGGTGGGGTATCTTTGGGGTAAAAATTAAATGCAAAAAAGCCTTTAAAAACGCTTGCGTTAAAATCGATTCGCCCTATAATGCGACCCCACTGAGACGGCAGAGCGCAACGCATAGCGAGGCACGAGCTACTCAGTGAGTCGAGTAAAACTTAGTTTCGAAAACTTTCAAGTTTAACAAAATTAAGTGTTGACAAAAAAATAGGAAAGCGTAATATGCGCAGCCCTAGCGAGATA
>NZ_PNCV01000018.1:0-1223 GCF_005886925.1 Pseudoalteromonas sp. S3260 | reverse complement strand
CACGGCAAGATCATTATAAATTGAACTTATAGAGCAAGTAGTGATCAGATCAAGGCATAATAATTATTTGGTCGCATAAATATGAGCACTACTTTTCTGAAACATTTTAATTCAATTACAGATCCTCGCATTGAACGTTGTAAAAAGCATGAACTTATCGATATTCTTCTCCTTGCTATTAGCGCTGTGCTCTCTGGTGCAGAAGGATGGGAAGATATTGAAGACTTTGGGCACCTAAAACTTGATTGGTTAAAAAAATACGGCACGTTCAACGCAGGAATTCCAAAACATGACACGATTGCGCGCGTCATGTGTCGGTTAAAAGCAAATGAAATAGAAAGGGCATTTCAATCTTGGATATCATCACTGATTGAAACCACAGGTGCAGATATCATCGCTATCGATGGCAAAACCGCACGGCGTTCATTTACCACAAAAGACAGAAAAAGTGCCTTACACACGGTCAGTGCATGGAGTTGCCAACACCAGTTAGTGCTTGGGCAGACGGCTGTTGATAATAAAACAAATGAAATCACCGCAATACCAGAATTACTCACCCTGCTCGATATTGAAAACAGTATCATTACGTTAGATGCGATGGGATGCCAACAAGAAATAGCAAAACAAATCATCCAACAAAAAGCAGATTATATTCTTGCACTTAAAGGTAATCATTCAGGCATGCAAAAGGAACTAGAAGCGTGGTGGCACAAGTGCGAGCGTGAAAGGTTAACTCAGCATAATTGTGATGAATATACCGAAATAAGCTCAGGACATGGGCGTGTTGAAACACGTACATGCCAGCAGTTACTTATAGATAAAAGCTGGTTAGGCAAGGATTATCGTTGGCCTGGCTTAACGAGTATTATTAAGGTCAGGGCTGAAGTTCATGATAAGTCGGCAGGGTCGGATACCACTGAAACACGCTGGTATATAAGTTCATTAGACTTAAATGCAGCGCAAGCACTCAATGCGGTACGCAGTCACTGGCAGGTTGAAAGCATGCATTGGATGCTTGATATGAACTTCAGAGAAGATGAATCGAGAATACGCAAACTTCAAGGGCCATTAATGTTTAATGTAATGCGAAAGATAGCCATGGCGCTTTTTAAACAAGATACATCTAAGTCAGCAAGTATGGCGAGGAAAAAGAAAATGGCAGGGCTAGACGATGATTACCGCTCAACCCTGCTAGAGTCTGGGATTAAAATGCGCTAGCCGTG
>NZ_PNCV01000179.1:0-1113 GCF_005886925.1 Pseudoalteromonas sp. S3260 | reverse complement strand
GATGCAGTTGTGCAGAGAAAGTCGATACACCTTATTCGGGGAGATCTGATAAACACGCATCCGCGCTAACGCTTGGAGATTACCAGTTAGGGACTGGTTGTTCACCCCTTGGCGCTTTGGTTGCTGCGACCTACAGCGAGCGAAATAGCAGTAAACAAGCGTTAGTTTCGACGCGCTTTATCGAGTAATCGCTAGAGTGATTTATCAGAAGTCAGCAGACGGCATAGTAGCCAAACGCCCATCGTAATGGAGGGGACACGGTGAAGGCCTGAACATCTTAACCAGAGGAGATACTACAAATGAACTTGAATTCACATAGATCACCGTGTTGTGATAGTGATGAACAGCGTTCGACTGTGAATAATACCTCGAATGAATACAACCAAACAGATCGTGACCTGATGGCAAGGGTACTGAGCAACCACAATATTGGTGCAGCATGGCAACATGTTAAGCGCAATAAAGGGGCTGCGGGTATTGATAATATGAGTATTGAGGAATTTAATGACTTCGCTAAGTTACATTGGCTGGGTATTAAACAACAATTACTTAGCGGCACTTATCAACCCTTGCCAGTCAAACGCGTGATGATACCCAAACCCGATGGCGGTGAGCGAATGCTTGGGATCCCTTCTGTTATCGACAGAGTGATCCAACAAGCTATTGCTCAAGTGATTAGCCCTTACTTTGAGCCTCTATTTTCACCACATAGTTATGGTTATCGCCCTCATAAAAGAGCCAGCCAAGCAGTAAATCATGTTCAATCTTGTGTTAAACAAGGTTATAAAACAGCAGTTGATATTGACTTGTCTAAGTTCTTTGATGAAGTAAACCATGACATGCTGATGAATCGTGTTGGTCGTAAAGTCAAAGACAAAGCACTCATGCGCCTACTTGGTAAATACCTCCGAGCGGGGATCGCAGAGCGCGAAACGGGTCTGTGGTTTGAGTCAACCAAAGGAGTCCCTCAAGGTGGGCCATTATCCCCTTTACTTTCCAATATTTTACTCGATGAATTAGATAAGAAGCTAACCTACAAACACCTTAAGTTTGCACGTTACGCTGATGACATAATCATTTTAGTAAGAACGAAAAGCGAAGGACACATAATCC
>NZ_PNCV01000178.1:0-775 GCF_005886925.1 Pseudoalteromonas sp. S3260 | reverse complement strand
CCCCCTGTGTCAGGATAGTTGTCGCCTCTAACATTTAGCAGAGGCAAATAAAATGAGACGTCAATTTACACAAGAATTTAAAGTTCAAGCTGTTGAAAAAGCATTATCTCAATGTGATGATGTTCGCTTAGAAGATATTGCAGATGATTTAGGTGTCGGTTATTCAACGTTACAACGTTGGATAGCACTGGCAAAAAAGCATCAACTTGAAATACACCAGACGGGTAGCCAAATGACAGCAGAAAAACGACCACAAGACTGGAGTTTAGAAGAAAGGCTCAACGCGGTCATTGAGTGTGGAAGTTTAGATGAAACCGCCATAAATGAATACTGCCGTAATATAGGGCTTTATCCGCATCATATTCAGCAATGGAAGAAAGACTTAGTAACACCACCTTCAAATAAAACAGTAAAGTCAGACAGTAAACAGCTTAAGCAAGAAATAAAGCAACTGCAAAAAGAACTGAATCGCAAAGATAAGGCCTTAGCTGAAACTGCCGCTCTACTTGTACTCAAAAAAAAAGCGGATGCACTTTGGGGTTTCAACGAGGACGATTAACAACAGCGACTGAGCGACATGAATTAATAACGCTTATCACAAACGCACAGGCTTCAGGGGCAAGGAAAGAAAAGGCATGTGAGTTACTTGGACTGACACTAAGAACCGTTCAGCGGTGGATTGAAGCAGACGATATGACTGACAAACGGACGAGTACGAAAAAACAGCCGCCAAACCGTCTCACAGAGTTAGAGCGGCAGCGCATTATTAATACGG
>NZ_PNCV01000177.1:0-4441 GCF_005886925.1 Pseudoalteromonas sp. S3260 | reverse complement strand
TAAAATGCGCTAGCCGTGTGTTACGGATTGTTTCAATCGAAAAATCTCAGACACTTCCATGATTAAATTTGCAAATAAGGCATTTAAGCTTGTCCTTTAGTTTGTTGAAAAGTTATGCTTTGATGCATTAATAAAACTATTAACCTCTTTGGCTCTTCTCAACACAGCTCGGCACAAAGTGGTTATAAACATAAAAATAATAAGAGAAAATAATGACAAAACTTAATAACAATAGCGTTGTTATATTAAGCGCAGTTCGTACCGCTATCGGCAGCTTTGGTGGCAGCCTTAAAGATTTTAGCCCCGCAGAACTTGGCACACTGTGCGCAAAAGAAGCTCTAACCCGGTCTAAACTTATCCCTGACCAAGTTGGCACATGTGTAATAGGCAAAGTTATTCATAACGGCCCTAAAGACGCTTACCTATCAAGGGTCATTGGACTAGATGCTGGGTTGCCTATTAGTAGTCACGCAGTAACGCTTAATCGATTATGTGGCTCTGGCCTTGAAGCCATTATACAAGCCGCACAACAAATTCAATTAGGTGATGTAGATGCAGCCCTTGCTGGCGGAGCTGAAAGCATGAGTAGCTCAGCTTATACCCTCGAAAGTAATCGCTGGGGGCAAAAAATGGGCAATAGCATCATACAAGATGAACTCACCTCCACATTACAAGACCCATGGGATAATAACCCGATGGGAATAACTGCTGAAAACATCGCATATAAATACACTATTAGCCGCGACCAGCAAGACGCTTACGCAGCAAAAAGCCACCAAAAAGCCGCAAAAGCAATTGCTGCAGGCCATTTTAAACAGCAAATACTCCCTATTGAAATAAAATCAAAAAGTGGCATTCATATTTTTGATACTGACGAACACGTGCGAGCCGATACCACAACCGATAAGCTCGCTACATTAAAGCCCTACTTTAAAAAAGATGGAACCGTTACCGCAGCAAGCTCATCAGGTATAAACGATGGTGCGGCCATGTTGGTACTCATGTCTGAGCAAAAAGCCAATGAGCAAGGCTTAAAACCGCTTGGTCGATTAGTAGGTTATGCCAGAGCGGGTGTTGATCCTACTTTAATGGGGACAGGCCCAATTCCTGCAGTACAGCAGGTATTTGAAAAAACAGGCTTAACCATTGACGACATGGATGTAATTGAATCTAACGAGGCCTTTGCAGTACAAGCACTGTGCGTTGCAAACGAATTAAACTTTCCTGCCCATAAGGTAAACCCGAATGGTGGTGCCATTGCATTAGGCCACCCTGTTGGCGCAACGGGTGCCATACTAACAACCAAATGCTTGTATGAACTCAAACGAATTCAAGGCAAATATGGGCTAGTCACAATGTGTATTGGTGGCGGGCAAGGCATTGCAGCCATTTTTGAAGCGCTTTAACTTTAAGTTTGTAATAGCTATTTAAGGGCTTTATTCACAAGGAGAAATAACAGACGCTTTGCTTTTAGAGAAAAAACAGGGAGCAAAGCGCTGCTACACCTTATTGCTTAATAACAAAAAGCTTACCTCAAACCTCACCAAGCCATTCGTCTACAAATCGTGTTTTAAAGTTAACTTTCTTACGCCTAATAAAACACCACCAAATGAGATTGAAAATAATATCGGTAAAAACAGTAATGTATCAGTGTTGTCTATATCTGTAGCTGGGCTGCCGATAACTGCCAGCGTGTTAATTAACAGCAGTATTAAACTTGATTGCAGATAGCTCCTGCAAATAACAGCATTATAAATGATCCTGATATCGCAGGCGTAAAAGGTGCGGCGGCGAGTAACATACAAACAAACGAAAATATAACAGCACATCCAATTATTACTTTAAACATAACAACCTCCATGGTATATGGCTTTTAATCCACCAGCTATTTATAACTGTATTACTAAAAATCGTATTCCACTTAACAGGCATCAACTAATTTTTAGTTTATTAATAACCCCAATATAAAAACTACCTATTCCCAAACTGCCGTTCACAAGGCTCGCCATCTTTATCCCCGTCCATTTTGGTATTTGGGCAATGTTGAATAAAAAATAATGCCTCTTCATACGAGGTCATTTGGCTACAATGTTGGCGGCCATCGCAACGAAATGCTTGCTGTGTTTTATTAAGTGAGTTTGAACTAGCGGGCATAAATGACTCTAAGTTAGCATTAGTCACGACTGGTGTTTGCTTGGTATTTAAAAAACCGGTTTTATACACACTAAAACCAATACTAAAAATAATACCAAGTGTTATAAGTTTCATTAAAGGTGAGTTCTTACCTGAGGTTTTACTTATTCTAACCGGCCTTGATGAAGCTTTTATATGTGGTTGTGCGAGTACGCCCTCAATACGGCAATTCACAGCTTTAGTTTTACCGTTAGGCTCAGTCGCAACCTCAAAATAGATAATGTCACCCACTTTAGGTTTACGACTCATATGTTTTAGCGATGAAATGTGTATAAAGGTATCGTGTTGAAGTGTGCTTGATTTAATAAAGCCAAAACCTTTCTCGTCATTCCACGATTTTAATAATCCTTTGTTCATCCTTGGATCGTCCATTTAATAACTGTTAATTTTACATCCGTTTTAAAAGAGGCTTAAAACCAATCACATCTTGGCGAGCCCACCAACAACCTCTCTTTGTCCCTATTAACTAACTCATTTTGCAAAAAAGCGTATTTTTGCCTCTTTTAATGTGTTTAAAAATACAGAAAACGCACAAATTCCGCCCCCCATAAATGCAATTTGAAAACTAGATAGCGAAGAAAAACTAAATTGCTGAGAATACATGTACTGCCCTAATAACTGTGCAAAGGTAGCCACACCTAAAATAATTAACAATGGGCACACAACTAGCGTAAACCAAAACCAAATACGTTTAATACCTTTCATAAAAAATCCTTTTATTTTAAATTTAACTTAGAGATTAATTAGCTTATAAGCTACCAGCATTTTAAAATCCGCTTATAAGGTTGCCACATGAGTTTGATGTCTGAAGTCAAGATTTGACCCCATTTGGTTTCATTTAAGGGGCAAAATATAGTTGGCTAAAATATGTGAACGTAGTGAACAAAAAGCCAACTGTATTTTGTCCCGCTTGAAATTCTTATTAACTTGCCAACCACTGCAACAATGTTGTTAATTGACTTAACCCCCATGCAATAGAGCCAATAATTAACTTTAATGAATATTTCAATCCGAACACCGCTTCTATTACAGTTATCATTGTTAGTACTAAAATAAGGTTATTAGTTCGTGTTTGAAGCAATTGCTGCTGGCTTTGACAATAATAATCATGCCACCATTCATTTTCATTTTTGTATGGTTCATCAAAATCATGATCTCTATGATGTTGATAAGTTTTAATTACTTCTCCTTCTTTATCGGGGCTTAATTTACATCTTGTGCCAATTGAGCCTTCGTGCCAAAAAGTATATCTATCAAAGTAGAGTTCATACTCTTCATTAGGATTTAACGCCTTAATTTTTGGTGTAGACTGGGCCTGTTGTGCAAAACCAGAGAAACCATCACCTGAACTTATTGTGAACTCGGAAATTGTTGCCCCAGAAAATGACTCTGAACCAATATTTTTGATTTTCAAACCATACTCAAAAGGTTCATTTTGTATTAGAAATGGATACTTTCTTGAAAACCACCGCCTTCTAATAGGCCTATGAATAAACTGAAGTCGCAAATCAACTTGTTTTTTAGGCAGTAGCTCTAGTTGTTCTTCTTGTTTTTCTTCCAAGTTATACTCCTAAATTTGAAGGCAAGTTAACGCCGCCATAATTTGCCGACTGAAGCGCAGCGTAAGGCGGTCAAATTAATGGCTTTGTTAAAAGCTACTCTGTCTTTGGCACTTTTGCCGGGAATTCGTAAATAAACTTTAAGAGCATTTCAATAAATGCGATCAGCTCTTCAGCCACCTCTTTTGGCATGATTTCAATTTCGTGAGTTGCCTCGTTTCCTCGCTTCCGAATATGATCAACCCATCCCCGACCATTTGGTGGAACAAAACCGTTGTTAGCTAGATACTCTTCATAGTGGAAAAAGCTTTTCCCAACTTCTGCGCCTTGAGTTACAGCAATATTCATGAGCAGCTTTCGGCAGGCAAGCACGGAAGACGTATATGCGGCTATGGACACGCAATTTCTTGCTTCATGGTATAGAGATTTAACATCTTCAGGCAGATGACTAACTTCATTGCCAGGTGCAACCTGAGGCAGCTGAATGCCGTTACCGAAAAATGTTGGCTTAGTACAATGGGGACAAATTCTAATCCGATTGTAATTTGTTTCACGATCTTGATAGCCAAGCGAAGACGCAACAACATTTCCACAATAGCCACAAGTGAAGGACTTTGATTCAATTCCACTAGCATTAACCCATGTGCTCATTACTTCTCCTTGGCTTTTAACGCCTAATTAACAGGCAA
>NZ_PNCV01000176.1:0-300 GCF_005886925.1 Pseudoalteromonas sp. S3260 | reverse complement strand
TTTTCAGCCCCTAAACCACCTACTTCAGTAGGTGGTTATCATCAAATAGGCTTTGCCTGTAAAAAGTACTCATGTTAATTCCTTAGTTGATTTTTAGCGAAGTCACAAAAGGAAAAAACATGAGTAGATACGAGAAAGCATCGCATGTGTATTGGCGATGTCAATATCATATAGTTTGGACACCTAAGTATAGATTTAGGATCCTTAAAAATAAAATAGGTAGGGATGTCTACAGGTGCATTCAGGTTTATTGCGAACAGCTTGGGTGCAAAGTTGTTGAGCTGAATGTACAAATAGATC
>NZ_PNCV01000175.1:0-554 GCF_005886925.1 Pseudoalteromonas sp. S3260 | reverse complement strand
GATAGCTGATAGCTGATATCTAATTTCTTTTATTTTAGCTACAATGCGCAGCCATCAATTAATAGGTAATAAACCACAGTGACTCAAGGTTTCAAAAATTCAGTTTTAGCGTTACGTGCCCAGCAAATAAGTGAATCTCGACGCGAGTTTAATGCCCGGGGCGGTAAGATGGACCGCTGTGAGCAATGCTTAATTGCCAAGCATTACTGTATTTGTGGGGGCGCTGAGTACGCAAGTTGCGACGCTGCGGTTTGTTTACTGATGTATCATAATGAAAGTTTTAAACCGTCTAATACAGGGCGTTTAATTGCTGAAATAGTCCCTGACAATTATGCGTTTCGTTGGGATAGAACCTCCCCAGATCCTGCTTTATTAGCATTATTGAATAATGATAAATATCAGCCTTTTGTGATTTTTCCTGCAGAAGATGTTGAAACAGATAGAGTAGTAACGCAAGTAGAGCCTGTTGCAGGTAAAACGCCTTTATTTATATTCTTAGATGGTACATGGCGTGAAGCTAAAAAAATGATCCGCAAAAGTCCTTATCTAGATAA
>NZ_PNCV01000174.1:0-438 GCF_005886925.1 Pseudoalteromonas sp. S3260 | reverse complement strand
CTTATGCAGATCTGAGGTTAATTATATAATTTACGATTATGATTAAAGTCATAGGTTGAAGCAGTAAATACATAAGTAAAGAAAGCCTTAACTATATATGCTATGTTTTTTGCTTAATATTATTAGTGATCTACCAGCTAAAATAGTTATAGCAAGAAATCGGATACTATTTACAAGCGATTTAAACATCAACCTGCAACGCGTTATCATTAAAAATAACTGATAACACTATTTGAAGCTAAATATGCTTGAGTTTAGTTGTCTTTTTAAGCGTTTAGTTGTAATTTTGTTCGAACAGTTATTTATTTCAAGTTTTCTTCAAAAAAGGGTTGATCTGTTTTCGGATCTCCCTATAATGCGACCCCACTGAGACGGCAGAGCGCAACGCATAGCGAGGCACGAGCTACTCAGTGAGTTGAGTAAAACTTAGTTTCGAAA
>NZ_PNCV01000173.1:0-902 GCF_005886925.1 Pseudoalteromonas sp. S3260 | reverse complement strand
GTCTGGTTAGTTGCGGAGGTGCGCCACTTGAAATCGTGAAGCAATATTTAGCTCAGCAGGAAGGATTTGATTAAAGCCACCACTTCGTGGTGGTGCGCCTTTCTCCACCACCTACAAACCCAATTGCTATTCAACTAGGTGGTACTGAACTTGAGCCTGAAGAATCACAAAGCTACACCTTTGGTGCGGTGTATACTATTGGCGATTTATTCTTAACGGTTGATTACTACAACATCCAAGTAGATGATCGTATTAGTCAGTCAGATAAAATTGAACTTAGCCAAGCAGATAAAGACACGCTTGAAGCTGCGGGCGTACCTAACGTACAAAACCTTGCGCAAGTTAGTTTCTTTACTAATGACTTTGACACTACTACACAAGGTGTTGATTTAGTTGCTAACTACTCAGCTGAATTGTTCAGTGGTAGCTCTACATTTAGCTTAGCGTACAACTGGAATGAAACAGAAGTAACACGCTCAAGTGATATAACTGGTGCATTTAAAGTAAGCCGTCTTGAAAATGACTTACCTAATCACCGTGCAACACTGAGCTGGGCACAACAATGGGAAAGCTTTTCAGCATTTTCTCGCCTTAACTACTTTGGCGAATACCAAGGCGTTCACGTAGATTATGATGAAACAGCTAAAATGGCTGACGCAGCAGTCACGTTAGATGTTGAAGTCACTTACTTCATGAATGACTCAATTAGCTTCTCATTAGGTGCACAAAACTTACTGGATCAAGAAGCAGAGAAACTTGATTTCACAGTGGCACCAAATAACAACTGGGGTGGTAAGTACTACGAAACATCTCCATACGGAATTAATGGTGGCTTTTTGAATCGCCCCGAGTTCATCGGAGACCAGTTTGTTTAAGTCAGGCCACTTTACCTGACTGCATTA
>NZ_PNCV01000172.1:0-1376 GCF_005886925.1 Pseudoalteromonas sp. S3260 | reverse complement strand
CTTATATGGACTCCCTAAGTAAATCAACAAAAAACTGTCTTTAAAAACAAGTATAGATGCGTGCTTATATACGGGCTTTATTGAGGAGCTACCTCGCCCTAAAATGTACTCGCACCAATAGGCAAATTCTAGGAAGCGGCATCTAAAGTGCCTTAGGACCTAACTTGCTTCTATTGGTCGGTCTTACCTGTTTTACATCGCTCTTTGCTGATTCAACATGGAATATCAAGCCAATGAGATTGGCTGATATTCCGTGTCATTCTTTAATATCGCATAAGCTGTTCTTACCGTTTTGTTTGCGAAAGCAACCGCTGCGATTTTTTTGCCTCTTCTCTCGACTAAGGCTTGTAGCCAACGCTCTTTGCTTGTTCTGGCTGGACGTTTACTCACTTGCGTGATAACAGAAAGCGCTCCTTGGAAAAGAGTGGAACGAAGTCGCTTATCTGCATGACGCTTTGAAATATGCCCAATACGCTCTTTACCACCTGAACTATGTTGCTTTGGCGTTAACCCTATATTTGCTGATGCTTCACGACCGTTAGTAAAATTCTCACCTTGACCTAAACGCACCGCTAGCCCTAAAGCACCGATGGGGCCGACGCCCTCTAACTTCATCAACTTTTGGCAGGTCGTATCATATTTTACAGCGCCTTCGAGCTGGCGTTCCAAAATGGCAACATGTTCGATTTGCTGTAGTAAGTGCTGCCATAAATAATTCAGTGTTTCACGAAAAGACTGAGGCAAGTTATTTTCAGCGTCTTCCAGAATAAAAGGAATGTGCTTACGAAGTTGGGATAAGCTTGGTGGCACAATGATACCAAACTCTCCAAGTAAGCCCCTAATTTGATTACTCTGTGCTATTTGATGTGTTTTTGCTAAATGACGAGCTCGCTCCAATGATTGCAAAGCCTGCTCTTCGGCAGATTGCACACGAGCACCATGGATATGCTCTTGAGAAGCGGCGATTGCGATGGCTAAAGCATCATTACGATCCGTTTTTTGCTTAGTTTGGAAAGGCTTAACTGTTCTTGCGGAAATGACTTTGACTTCGTGACCAAGAGCACGTGCTAGCCTAGCCCAATATTGCGCACTACCACATGCTTCCATCGCCACCAATGAGCGTGGCTGCTTAACAAGCATCTCTTTTAGTTTTGCTCGGCTAAGTTCTCGGTTGAAGAGGACTTTACCTTTTGGATCTCGTTTACAGACTTGAAAAACATTCTTTGCTAAATCAATAGCCAATATATTAGTATCTTTCATGTATGGACTCCTTTGGTTAATCTTTTGTCGGATTAAGACCGTACCTCCTCAGGGAGAGGGAGTCCATACATCTAGGTATTAGGTTTTAGGTAGAGATTAAGCCAAGCACGCTCTTT
>NZ_PNCV01000171.1:0-5652 GCF_005886925.1 Pseudoalteromonas sp. S3260 | reverse complement strand
GTCTTAGTTGCTCGGTTTTTACTTAGCCCACTAGGTTACAAACCTCGCGCCGCGATTAAATCGCCCCTAGTTTGAACAAATTTTAATCCGTAAAGGGCAACAGACCCTAATATTAACGGCATTTATCGCCGCCACCTATGTAATACCAACCAGCGCCGAGTTATACTCGGCGTGTTTTGTTTTAATTAAGAGCAAGTATGTCTACACAATTACGAATTTTTAAAGCTGATGCGGCATTAAAATGGTTTAAAGCGGGTTGGCTAATTTTTAAAACTCAGCCATTAACTTTTATTTTTATGCATTTGTTTATTGGCATTGTTGGCTTGTTGTCGTTATTTTTGCCGGTATTACAAATAGCTGCAGCATTGGCTACACCATTTTTAACCGCTGGTTTTTATCAAGCCGTGCTTACCAAGCAGCAGGGCGGAAAAATTATGTTAGCCGATATTTTGAAGCCCTTTTCAGCCAAAGGAAATCGGTTAGGCTTATTTCGCTTAGCGCTTTATCAAATGGGTGCCGGTATTTTAATTGCCTTGCTCGCCAATGGGTTATTTGCTGATGCAATGACGGTTATGACACAGCCTAGCCTAGATCCAAACACCGCTGTTAGTCAAATGCTTGAGAGTATTTCGCTTGCTAACGTGGCATTGTTTTTAATTGCGCTCTCTATTTACTTTACTTCGTTTGCCTACGCAGTACCGCTGGTTTATTTTAATAAAGAGCAACGTATTTTAAATGCCTTAAAAAGTTCGTTTATGGTGTTTTATTATAATATTTTACCATTAAGTGTTTATGGTATTATTTGCGCATTATTAATGGTGTTGTCGATGTTCTTATCGCTACTACCGCTGTTGATTTTAATGCCAATTTGCTACATTAGTTTCTTTGTATCTTATCAGGCTATTTTTATGCCCGTTGTGCCACCAAGTGATGACAGTAACATTAAGCCTTTAAGTAGCGAGCAAAGCGGACGCTTTGACGCTTAATGGATGATACGTTAAAACAAAAGTTAAAAAACTATGTGCTTTGGTTGCTTGGTCGGCAAGAGTATTCGCGCCGTGAGTTAACCCAAAAGTTACAGCAAAGAGAAGCAACCGACGAGTTCATAGAAAACCTGCTTGATTGGTGTGAAAAGCACAATTTTATTAACGAGCAGCGTTACTGTGAAGGGTTTGTAAGAAAGCACATATTTAAATGCCATGGCTTAAAGCGAATTCAAAGTGAGGCCATGAGTAAAGGGATTGATAGAGCACTGCTTGAAACAGTGGTTGATGAGCTGGAAATAGATTGGTTTGAGCTCGCGCAGGAAGCGTACAACAAAAAATATTCAACGACACCGGCAGACCTCGAGTACAAAGAAAAAGCTAAGCGCGTGCGCTACTTAATGTATCGAGGTTTTAGCTATGATCAAATAAATTTTGCAATGCAAGCACAGTAAATACAGGTGAGACTTTCACATGCAGCACATGACTACCGCACAAATTAGGCAACAGTTTTTAGACTTTTTTGCCAGCAAACAACATCAAGTTGTTCCTTCTAGTTCGCTTATACCGGGTAACGATGCCACGTTGTTATTTAATAATGCCGGTATGGTGCAATTTAAAGATGTATTTTTAGGCGCCGAAAGCCGCCCTTATACACGCGCAACCAGTTCGCAGCGTTGTGTGCGTGCTGGTGGTAAACACAACGATTTAGAAAATGTTGGTTACACAGCACGTCACCATACCTTTTTCGAAATGCTAGGTAATTTCAGCTTTGGTGATTATTTTAAGCAAGATGCAATTAAATTTGCGTGGGAGTTTTTAACTGAGGTTGTAAAACTACCAAAAGAAAAGCTGTTAGTGACCATTTACCATGATGACGAAGAAGCCTTTGGCTACTGGGCTAACGATATAGGTTTACCTGAAGATCGTATTATTCGTATTGCAACGAGCGATAATTTTTGGTCTATGGGTGATACCGGCCCTTGTGGTCCATGTTCTGAAATATTTTATGATCACGGTGAGCACATTTGGGGTGGTCCTCCGGGCACTCCTGAAGAAGATGGCGACCGTTTCATTGAAATTTGGAACTTAGTATTTATGCAATACAACCGTCAAAGCGACGGGACTATGGAGCCACTTCCTAAGCAATCTGTTGATACTGGTATGGGCCTTGAGCGTATTTCAGCTATTTTACAAGGTGTGCATTCAAACTACGAAATCGATTTATTCCAAGGCTTAATTGCCGCCGCTGCAAGCGTTACTAATGCACAAGATATGGATGATAAGTCGCTTCGCGTGGTGGCGGATCATATTCGTTCGTGTGCGTTTTTAATTTCAGATGGGGTTATGCCATCAAATGAAGGCCGTGGTTATGTATTGCGTCGTATTATTCGTCGTGCAGTACGTCACGGTAATAAGTTAGGTGCTAAAGGCGCGTTTTTCTATAAATTGGTTGCTGCACTTATTGAGCAAATGGGTCAAGCGTACCCAGAGCTTGCTAAGCAACAAGAAATTATTGAAAAAGTACTGCGTATTGAGGAAGAGCAGTTTGGTAAAACGCTTGAGCGTGGTTTAGCTATTTTAGAAGAAAGCTTGAGTGATTTAACCGGGGATGTGATCCCAGGTGACTTAGTATTTAAACTTTACGATACCTATGGTTTCCCTGCCGATTTAACAGCTGATGTAGCGCGTGAGCGCCAAATGACCATTGACCATCAAGGTTTTGAAGCATGTATGGCAGTGCAACGTAAAACAGCACAGCAAGCGGGCAAATTTGGTGCAGATTATAATGAGCAATTAAAATCAGATAAGCACACTGATTTTAAAGGCTACGATAGTAATCATTACCGTGGCACTGTAGTAGAAATTTTTGCCGGTGGCGAATCTGTATCGTTATTAGAAGATGGTCAGCAAGGTATTATTGTTTTAGACCGTACTCCGTTTTACGCTGAATCAGGCGGCCAAATTGGTGATAGCGGTACAATTACTGTTGCCGGTGGTGAGTTTAATGTAACGAATACCACTAAATTGGGTAATGCTTTTGCTCATCATGGAACAGTACAAGGGCGTATTGGCGTTAACGATAAAGTGGATGCGACCATTGACGATGCGCGTCGTGAAAGCATTAAGAAAAATCACACAGCTACGCACATTTTACATGAAGCATTGCGTCAGCTTTTAGGTGAGCACGTATCGCAAAAAGGCTCACTTGTGCAGCCAGATCGTCTGCGTTTTGATTTCTCACATTTTGAAGCGGTGACCAAACAAGAACTGCGCGAAATTGAACGTGTAGTAAATGACGAAATTCGTCGTAACTTTGCACTTAATACTGAGCTAATGGCAATTGATGATGCTAAAGCAAAAGGTGCTATGGCATTGTTTGGCGAAAAGTACGATGACGAAGTACGTGTAGTAACCATAGGTGATTACTCAATTGAGCTTTGTGGTGGTACACACGTAGAGCGTACAGGTGACATTGGTTTATTCAAAATTGTATCTGAAAGCGGTATTGCTGCCGGTGTTCGTCGTATTGAGGCGGTAACCGGTGCAGAAGCAATCGCTTATGTTAATGAACAAGAACAGCAATTAGCAGATGTTGCAGCACTTGTAAAAGGTGACAGTGCGTCAGTACTTGAAAAAGTAACTGCCTTACTTGAAAAGTCGAAAGGACTTGAAAAGCAAGTTGCCCAACTTAACGATAAACTAGCCAGTGCGGCAGGTGCATCGTTACTTGATTCAGTGGTTGAAATTAACGGGGTTAAATTGTTAGTTGCCAACGTTGAAGGAACTGAATCAAAAGCGCTTCGTGGCATGGTTGATGATCTTAAAAATAAGATTGGCTCAGGCGTTATTGCTTTAGGTGTTGCCAGCGGTGATAAAGTAAGCCTAATTGCGGGTGTAACTAAAGACTTAACCGATAAAGTAAAAGCGGGTGAGTTAGTTAACCACATGGCAGGCCAAGTAGGTGGTAAAGGCGGCGGTCGTCCAGATATGGCGCAAGCGGGTGGTTCTGAGCCACAAAACTTAACTGCAGCACTTGATAGCGTAACAGCTTGGTTAACTGAGCGTACTTAAGCTTAAGTGGCACTTATAGTTCAAAAATTTGGCGGCACTTCGGTAGGCTCAATAGAGCGTATTGAAGCGGTCGCCGACCTTGTTGTTAAAACTAAGCAACAAGGCCACCAAGTGGTGGTGGTGCTTTCGGCAATGTCGGGAGAAACCAATCGCTTAATTAATCTTGCCAAACAAATCGACTCTCGCCCGAGTAGTCGTGAACTCGATGTATTACTCAGTACCGGTGAACAAGTCTCTATAGCTTTATTAGCGATGGCGATTATTAAACGCGGCCATTCTGCGGTAAGCTTGTTAGCCGATCAGGTGAATATATTAACCGATAACATGTTCGGTAAAGCCCGTGTAGAAGACGTGGCTGCAACGCGTTTAAAACATGAACTTGAACATAACCGTATTGCTATTATTGCCGGCTTTCAGGGGCGCGATATTGAGGGCAACGTGACTACGCTTGGGCGTGGTGGCACCGATACCTCTGCGGTTGAAATAGCGGGTGCAATAAAAGCGGATGAATGTCAGATCTATACTGATGTTGATGGCGTATATACAACAGATCCTCGAATTGAACCTAATGCACGACGTTTAAGCCATGTAACCTTTGCCGAAATGCTTGAGCTGGCAAGTTTAGGCGCTAAAGTGCTACATATTCGCTCTGTAGAGTCGGCTGGTAAGCACAATGTACCATTAAGAGTGTTATCTAGCTTTAAACCTGATGAAGGTACATTAATTAGTTTTGAGGAGAGCGACGTGGCGAGTAACGTTGTGTCGGGTATTGCATTTAATCGAGATGAGTGCTTAATTCAGGTGCATGGAATGCCGCAAGGCACCAAACATCTTGCAAAAGTTTTGAAACTTTTTGCTGATAATGGCATCGAAATAGATATGATTAATCAAATTAATCATAAAGTTGAAAAAGTCGACTATGCTTTTACTGTGCATTTAAATGATTACTTAAACGCACTTGATTTGTTAACGGCTGAGCAACAGCAATTTGACGCACAGGCAATTGACGGATTGACCAATGTGGCGAAAGTGTCAGCGGTGGGTATGGGGATGAAATCTCATTCCGGGGTAGCGAGTTTATTTTTTGATTCGTTAGCACAAGAAAACATTTATGTGATGTTTGTTGCCACCTCAGAGATCAAAATTTCAGTTTTAATAGATGAAAAATACCTAGAGCTGGCTGTTCGTGCATTACATAAGACATTTTTAACAGAAAATGAATAGATTGAGAGTTTTTACTTACTTTTTAGTCTAATTTTAATTAAAATGTTTGTGCGGAATCTTATAATTTTATTGGAACATGGGAGCAAGAGAATGCTAATACTAACTCGTAGAGTAGGCGAGACCCTTATGATTGGTGACGAAGTAACCGTTACTGTTCTAGGTGTTAAAGGAAATCAAGTTCGTATCGGTGTTAACGCACCTAAAGACGTATCAGTTCATCGTGAAGAAATTTACATGCGCATACAAGCTGAAAAGTCTAACCCTAATCCGGGCAATGCTTAATCAACATAGTATAAAATGTGCTAGTTAATATAACTATGACATTTGTAAAAGCCACTCATTGAGTGGCTTTTTTGTTTTCAGCCCCTAA
>NZ_PNCV01000170.1:0-6988 GCF_005886925.1 Pseudoalteromonas sp. S3260 | reverse complement strand
ACAACTAACGCAAATAGAGCCATAAAATACATTAAGCTTTTTCGCCATCTGGGCGAAAAGTACGCTGTACACCGGTTAAAAATAAACGCAAGATTTGATCGTTACACACACGGTAATGCTTGTTTTCAACTTTACGTGAAAATGCGCTTAGCTCATGTTTACTTAAATCAAAATCAACCAACGCCAAGGTCGCGATCACATCTTCTGCTTTCATATTTAAAGCAATACGTAGCTTCATAAAAATAATATTGTTGTTCAATTTACTTTCAGGCTCTGGCTGCTCACCTTCACGCTTGCCGCGCTTGGTATTTATAAAACCATTTAAAAATACCGCAAATTCAGTGTCACTTATTGGGGTATACCCAGGCTCGCCCTCTTTAGTTAACCATGCAATCACCTGCTCAGTGCTTACGCTCTGCGCTGCTGCGGCGAAAACATCAACCATAGCTGAATCTGTTAAATCAAAAGTGTAGCGAATACGGCGTAAAATATCGTTATTTGTCAAAGTAAATCCCAAGGTAAATAAGTGCTCAGCAAACAAACGTTGTTAAGTAGCGACGCAGTTTATCAGAGTTACACTTAGTGCCCTATTAAATACTGTCTTTAATTACCCAATACTTTTGCCGGATCAACTCGTGTTGCTTGCCATGCTGGATACAGCGTCGCCAATATTGCAAGCACAAAGGTGGCAATAACAGTTAACACTATATCTTGCCAAACTAATTTACTGGGCAAAAATTCGATAAAGTACACACCTTCTAGCGGGTTTTCACCCAGTAACAAGCTCAGCCAAGTAAATAGCTCACTAATATTAATTGCTAAAATCACGCCAACAATTGAGCCTAAAAGTACACCCACAAATGCTTGGGTTAAGCCTTGCATGACAAAAGTAGCCAATATGGTACTGTCTTTGGCACCCATGGTTTTTAAAATAGCAATATTGCCTTCTTTTTCACGCACTTCCATTACCAGTGAAGACACAATATTGAAACTCGCCACCGCGATAATTAAAAACACCACAATATAAACAATCGTGCGCACCATTTGAATATCTTGATACAAGCTACCTTGCGTTCTAAGCCAACTCGAAATATACACATAATCGGTAATAGTCTGGCCAACACGAAGCGCTATTTGATGCGCCGAAAACACATTATCAACACGCAAGCGTAACCCTGTTACTTGGCTTTGATCATAGCCTAAGGTTTGTTGTGCTTTGTTAAGATGAATAAAAGCAGCGCTGCTGTCGATTGGTCCGCCCATTTCTATAATGCCCGCAAGCGTGAGGGTAACACGTTTTGGGGCGAGTAATGACCGGCCTTTTTCACTAATTTGCGGGATTAACAAGGTCACGTTATCACCTAATGCGATATTAAGTTGCTTAACAATTTGCGTGCCTAAAATAACATCATCACCTGTTAACTGGCTGACTAATTTACCTTGTGTAAATTGGTTGATGGCTGACACGCCACCTTCCAACGAAGGCTCAACACCTCGGATCTCAACCGCTTTTAATTGGCTTTTAAATTGCGCCATACCATTAACGGCAATAAATGGGGCTGCGCCTGTTACGTGTGATTGCTGTTTTAACTTTTCGACTTTGCTGGGCCAATCGGCAATCGGCCTACTTGGGGCAACATATTCAACTTGCGGCACGACACTTAATAAACGATGAACCAATTGTTGTTCAAACCCATTAATCACCGATAACGCCACAATTAACACTGCAACACCAAGTAAAATACCGATAGTGGATGCTTTAGCTATAAAACTTACAAAGGCATTTTTTTCATCTTTATGGCCTGAATAGGCTCTAAAGCGTTTACTAATAAAGGCACTAAGCAACATGGCTAGACTCTTTTATCGTTAGTTTACCATCATCTAAGTACGCTATTTTACCCAGCTTATCAGCCAGCTCTAAATCATGAGTAACCACCACAAAGCTGGTGTTTAAACTTTTATTTAGCTGATTAATTAAATCGTAAATTTTAATTGCATTTTGCTTATCTAAATTACCCGTTGGCTCATCAGCAAGCACCAGCGCAGGCTCTGTCACTAGAGCGCGTGCAATGGCAACACGCTGGCGTTCACCACCAGAAAGAGCCGATGGCTTATGGCTACTTCTATGTGCAAGGCCTACCTTATCTAGCATGTTAAGCGCTTTTTTATTGGCTTCTTTTGCGCTCAATCCTTTTATGAGTAATGGCATGGCAACGTTTTCAACCGCGCTAAATTCCATTAATAAATGGTGGAATTGATAAATAAACCCTAAGTTTTTATTTCTGAAAGCCGCTTGCTGCGAGCGAGATAACTTAGCAACGTCTTGGTTTTTTATTTTTGCACTACCCGCACTGGCCGTGTCTAAGGTGCCTAAAATATGTAACAAGGTGCTTTTACCTGAACCTGAGCTGCCAACAATTGCCAGCATTTCACCTTGCGTTAGGGCTAAATCAACCCCTTTTAATACCTCAACCTGATTTTGCCCGTCTTGGTACACCTTACTTATTTTTTCACAACTAATTACTAAATCATTCATAACGTAATACCTCTGCTGGGTTTACTTTAGCGGCTTGGCGCGCTGGATATAAAGTCGCTAAAAAGCTCATTGCTAAGCTTAAAACGGCAATAACACTTAAACTAACCACATCAAATTTGACGGGGAGTGAAATTCCCGATAGTAAATTTAAACCAACCAAAGCCAGCAGTTCATTTATATATAAGCTTAATAAAATACCTAAAGAGGCGCCCACGGCCGTTCCAATTACCCCATTATAAAGTCCTTGCACCATAAATACGGTTTGCACTTGGCTTGGTGTGAGCCCTAATGTTTGCAAGATTGCTACTTCGCTTTGTTTTTCACTGACCATCATGGTCAGTGCCGATACAATATTAAATACCGCCACCAGCACAATTAAGCCAAGGAGCATAGACATAATACGTTTTTCCATCGCAACGGCGGCAAATAAAGTGCCTTGACTGCTCCGCCAGTCGGTGAGTTTAAAGTCATTGAGTATGTGTTGGCTGTCTTGCATAAACTGGTCAAGTGCAAACGGCTCATGCAGTGACACGCTTAAATTAGGTACCGTATTGTTGCTAAGTTTTAAAACCCGTTGGAGTGATACGCCACTGGTAAATGCTAGTCCCATGTCTATTTCAGAGCCAGTTTCATAAATAGCAGCAATTTTAAATAAACGTTGGCTTGGCATGCGCCCAAGTGGGGTGTACGTAGATGCGTTAGGCATAATTACTCGTAACTTATCGCCTAAGCCAACGCCAAGTTTGCGGCTTAAATAACGACTTATTGCAATGTTATAATTATTGTTTAGTACGCTTTGCCAATTGCCTTGGACTATTTTGTCGGTGATTTTATACAGCGAGCCGTTATTGTCGTAAAGCCCTTGTAATAACACCCCGTGAAGATCTTTATTGGTTTGCAATATGGCTTCACCGTGGCGGTACAAACTAACATGATCAACATACGGTGATTGCTCAAGCGCAGGTTTTAGCGAATTCATTTGCGCTTTGGAGTGATCTTTAGCTTGTATTTCAACGTGTGGAATAAGCCCCAACATATTTGATTTTAAACTACTCTCAAAGCCGTTCATTACACTACTGACCGTAAAAAGCGCCATTAAACCAATCGCTATACCTGCAATAGAAAAAAACGAAATGAACGAAATAAACGCATTGCCTTTAGAGGAGCGGCTATATCTGAGTCCGATAAATAGGCTAACAGGTTGAAACATATTAATTAAAACATTAATGCCAAAAGTGTGGCGTTATAGTAGCACGAACTCAGCGCAATTGAATATCACCATAAATGTAAGAAATAATTTATAAATCTGATACTTGGCTATATTTTAAACAAACCAGTAAACCCTGCTAAACTTTCAGCCCTGTTACTAAGTAATCAAGTAATACCCGCACATTAGTAGCCACAAATTGCCGTGGCGGATATAGACCCCACACGCCCTCTTGTTGTGGTTGGTATGCAGTTAATATAGGTATTAACTGACCGGATTTAATTTCATTTTCAATATAGTAATCAGGCAACTGAACAATACCCAAACCCTTTATTGCGCCGTCAACGAGTGCCCAGCCGCTATTACAATGCAATCGCCCTGCTACCTTAATATGTTTATCACGATTATTTTCATTTACTCGCCAATAACTACTATTGCCAATTAAACATTGATGATTATTAAGCTCCCCCAAAGTGTGAGGCTCACCAAAACGCGCTAAATATGCAGGTGAAGCACACATAATAAATCGTCGCGAACTCAAGCGCCGCGCTTTTAAGCTTGAATCTTTTAAATGGCCTAGTCGAATGGCTAAATCAAAGCCCCCCTCTAATAAGTTTTCTTGCTCGTTAGAGAGCGTTGCGATTACTTCTACCTCAGGGTGATCATGCATAAATGAATGCACAATGGGCATAATAAAACTTTCACCATACATAACCGGTGCTGTTAATTTAATTTTACCTTTAGGTGAGGTTTGTACCGATGCTAAGCCTTGAGTGGCCTCGTCCATTGCGTGCTGTAAATGTTTAACTTGGTGTAAAAACTGCTCGCCCTCTTTGGTTAACACAACCTTTCGAGTGGTACGTGTTAATAATTGCGTATTTAACCGTTGTTCTAGCTTTGTAACATGGCGGCTAATATGAGCAACCGATAAACCTAACGTCTGTGCAGCTTGGGTAAAACTCCCCTCTTCGCCAACAGCAATAAACTCATCAATACCTTCCCAACGCATAATTATTACCATACTGTAAAAGTGTTTTATTAAATTGAAGATTATCATTATCTGAGAAACAAATACAATAACCTCATCACCCAAACAGTATGGGTCTACAATTCATATTCAAACCACTACAAAGGATATACACATGTCTGAATTTATAAAATCAAAAGCAGCGATTGCCTGGGGCCCTAATCAGCCTTTAAGCGTTGAAGAAGTTGATGTGATGATGCCTAAAAAAGGCGAAGTAATGGTCAAAATCACTGCCACTGGTGTGTGCCATACAGACGCTTTTACTTTATCAGGTGAAGATCCTGAAGGTATTTTCCCCGCTATTTTAGGTCATGAAGGCGCGGGTGTGGTTTATGCTGTGGGCGAAGGTGTTTCAAGTGTAGAAGTTGGCGATCACGTTATTCCTTTATACACCGCAGAATGTGGTGAATGTAAAATGTGTACTTCAGGTAAAACAAACTTGTGTTCAGCAGTTCGCGAAACGCAAGGTAAAGGCTTAATGCCAGATGGCACCACTCGCTTTTTCAAAGATGGCGAGCCTATTTACCACTATATGGGTACATCTACATTTTCTGAATACACAGTATTGCCAGAAATCTCATTGGCTAAAGTAAACAAAGAAGCGTCGTTAGAAGAAATTTGTTTATTAGGCTGTGGTGTTACTACCGGTATGGGCGCTGTAACAAATACGGCTAAAGTAAAAGCGGGCGATACGGTGGCTATTTTTGGTTTAGGCGGTATTGGTTTATCTGCCATTATTGGCGCTAAAATGGCTGGTGCAAGTCGTATTATTGGTATTGATATTAATACCTCTAAATTTGACTTGGCGACCAAACTAGGTGCTACCGACTTAATTAATCCAAAAGACTTTGACAAGCCAATTCAAGAAGTCATTGTTGAGATGACCGATGGCGGTGTTGATTACTCATTTGAATGTATTGGTAATGTTGATGTAATGCGCTCTGCGCTTGAGTGTTGTCATAAGGGTTGGGGAGAGTCTGTGATTATTGGTGTAGCCGGTGCTGGCCAAGAAATTTCAACTCGTCCGTTCCAACTTGTTACTGGCCGTGTATGGCGTGGTAGCGCATTTGGTGGTGTTAAAGGCCGCTCACAACTTCCTGAAATTGTAGAGCGTTACATGGCGGGTGAATTTGCGCTAAACGACTTTATCACTCATACCATGAGCCTAGAAGAAATTAACGATGCCTTTGATTTAATGCATGAAGGTAAAAGTATTCGTACTGTAATTCATTACTAATACGCTCATTTCACTTAATTACCATCACAAGCCGTTGCTATTAAGTAACGGCTTTTAAGGATTGTTATGTTAGAAAATATTTCAACAGCGAAAGTGGCTGGCGGATGGCATAAGCAATACAGTCATAGCGCTTCAAGCACTCGTTGCACTATGCGTTTTGCAGTTTTTTTACCGCCAGGCGCCAGTGAAACCAATAAGGTGCCGGTACTGTACTGGTTATCAGGTTTAACCTGTACCGATGAAAACTTTATGCAAAAAGCAGGCGCATTTAAAAAAGCAGCGGAGCTGGGTATCGCCATTGTAGCGCCAGATACGAGCCCACGTGGTGATAACGTGCCAAACGAAGACAGCTATGATTTTGCACAAGGTGCTGGGTTTTACCTTAATGCCACAAAAGCGCCCTACAACACCCATTTTAATATGTATGATTACGTTGTTAATGAGTTACCGGCACTAATTGAGCAACACTTTCCTGTTACAGATAAAAAAGCAATTAGTGGTCATTCAATGGGCGGGCACGGCGCATTGATGATTGCACTTAAAAACCCACAATCGTACACCAGCGCTTCGGCATTTAGTCCTATTGTTAATCCTATGGCGTGTCCGTGGGGTGTAAAAGCATTTACAGGCTACTTAGGCGACGACAAAACAACGTGGGCACACTACGATACTTGCGAATTAATGCAACAAGCCGAGCAAGCTAACTATTTACCTATGCTGATAAGCCAAGGTGATGCTGATAACTTTTTAGAAGAGCAGCTTAAGCCGCAAAATTTGGTCGATATCGCTAATACAAAAGCGTATCCGATGCAGCTCGAAATGCACGCTGGCTACGATCATAGTTACTTTTTTATTAGTAGCTTTATAGACCAACACTTATTATTTCATCATCAGTTTTTATCGGCTTAGATTCATTACTGTGTAGAGTAGAGTTATCTACTTCTACACATTCTTTAAAGACTTTAGGGTCTGTTGACCTTT
>NZ_PNCV01000017.1:0-25779 GCF_005886925.1 Pseudoalteromonas sp. S3260 | reverse complement strand
AAATTAGTAATTTCTTATCCGCAGCTCAGGTTAATTAAAAAATGAAAACTTCGATATTTATTATCAACATGAAACCTTGTGAATCCCGTTGGTATGAGGTTCAAAAGCGACTTAAAGATCTTAATATAAGTGCTGAACGCTTTGAAGCTACTATTGGTAAACATCTTGGTGAGCAAGAGCTCCTCAAATGGTATTGCCCGAAAAAGAATAAAAACTCATATCATCGCAACTTAACACTAGGAGAAATAGGTTGTTACATTAGCCATATGCGAGTCTGGGAGCATATAGTTACACACTCGATACCTATGTGCGTAATACTTGAGGACGACATTATAATTAAATCGCATTTAACTAATACGATTGAATCAGCAGAAAAATTAAAAAATTGGGATTTTATAAAACTTTCCGATAGCCGAGATTTAGCATTTATTAATACACACCCCCTTGAGAGTGAGTTTGTTTTGGGGAATTACTTTAAAGTCCCAAATGGAGCTCAAGGATATATATTATCTCTTGAGGGGGCTAAGAAACTTCTGCACAGAAAGCCATTTTTTAGACCTGTTGATGTTGATATGCAGTTTCATAGTGAAGTTGGGCTCAATATCGTAGGTATTAAGCCATATCCAATTGCCACTAATAGCCAATTTGAAAGTGAAATAGCAAGGACAAATTCAGGTAGGCATTCTAATAAAAGTACATTTATTAGAAATTTAAAACACAGGTTAAACTTATATATGCAACGCAAAAAAATATCAGCTGATCTGTCAATTATAACTAGAAAGTTATAACTGAAGCTCAATATATTGGCTGCATGACTGCGACCTGTTAAATTTTAATAATTTCGCCACGCAATGGCGCCATTTTAGCTAAAATTTTATTTTGCACTGTATGTGGGATATTTTGCTCGTTCATTGCATTTATTAATAAATCGACAACGTGATTGAAGTCTTTTTCGTTTATGTTCATGCCTGTATGAATAGCAACCATAGAGTCACCTTTATATTCACAAGGGCCCTCCACCAGCGAACATAAATGGCTAATAAACCCTTGTCGAAAATGACTGATATTACTGTGCTCAAAGTAATGAAACACTTGTTTGTCATTACCTATTTGTGTAATAAAACTATCAGTTAGCCTCTCAAGCCCAGCTTGTTCGCCAAGCTGGTGATACAAAGAGGTGTTGGGTTGGGTTGTACACCCTGCAAGTAAGTTTAAACAACAAAAAATAAATACACTCAGTTTCATTACCAATACCCCGTAACCGATAAATACCAGCCAGTTTGATTATCAACACCAGCAATCCGCCCTAAATCTAAATAGGCCGCAGTCACACTCATATGCTTATTTGGTATCCACGCTATAAATAAATCACGCCAATCTTGTTCGCCTAACCCCAAGTTGTTGGCTTTTTGTCGATATTCAACACCAATGGCAAGTTCACGACTTACAAAAACTGCACTACTTGCTTCTACTAAAATATGGCTGCCCTCATTAGCCCCGCCATATCCTAACAGTCCTAGCTGATTGGCTTTACTGTAGCGAGTAGTCACATTCCAAAACCAGTTGTACCCAGCAAGTGCGCCCAAATGTAATTTACTGGCGGCTAGGTACACATCTGTACCACTGGTATTTTTTGCGCCAACTAACTTTGCTACTGTGCCATCCTCTAGTGATTTATGCTGTAAACCCATGCTTAGCTGGGGCCACTTACTGTATACTATATCACCATATAAACGAATTTTTGCCCCAGAAATTGACTGCTCTATTTCTGTATTGAGCGCAGGCACATCAAACTGCTGCACTGCATAACTGAGCTCAACTCGATTGAATAGGTTTAGTTGCATGCCGCAGGCATCAAGACGGTAGTCAGTAACATCAGCACGACTACAAAAACCATTAACAGCCCATTCGTCTTCACTGGCATACCCTGCTAATTGTGCCCAAGGAACTAATCCGCCACCTGCACTGCCTTCAATTTGAGACACCCCTGGTGTTGCTAATAATTTCCCCGTAGCAGCCATACTTAACGCACTACAAAATGAGAGTGCCAAGGCGAATAATAACTTAATGTACACGCTGATATTCCTCTAACCATTGTTCTAATTGCTGCGCTTTTAAAGGGCGACTTAAATAGTAACCTTGCGCATGATCGCATTGCATTTCGTGAAGCATTGATAAAGACTCAGCGGTTTCTACCCCTTCAGCCACAACAGAAAACCCCAATTGGTGACCCAGTGTGATTGAAGAGCGCACTATGTATTGATCTTTTTGTGACTCATGCAAAGTTAAAATAAAGCATTTATCTAACTTAAGCTCATCAATAGGTAACATTTTTAATCGCCCCAATGATGTTTGTCCGACACCGTAATCGTCTAATGAGATTTTAACGCCAATAGTTTTTAAATCTTCTAACGCTTTGATACCTTGGGCTTCATTTTCAATCATATCGCGCTCCGTCAACTCAATAGTGACAGAGCTTGGGTTTACTTGGTATTTATTTAAGGTGGCTAGCAACGAAGCGTGAAAACCTGAATGAGCAATATCTTGGGCAGAAACATTAATAGCGGCTTGTAAATGAATATCCTTTTTTGACCAATCGGCTATTTGTGCAATCACAGTCTCGACAACCCAAGCGGTCAGCTCTACTATTAACCCTGACTGCTCGGCTAAATCAATAAAGACCTCAGGCGAGACCCAGCCACCATCTTTTCGTTGCCAACGAATAAGAGACTCTACCTTATCAATTTTCTGACTTTTAATATTCAATTTAGGCTGATAGGTCATAAATAATTGTCCATTATCATCATCAATTGCTTGTTTGAGTTCATCAAGCATAATTAAACGGTCTAAATGCGCCTCATCTTCACCGTCTTGATAATAATGTAAGCTTTGCTGACTCGTTGTAGCTGCATCTACAGCAATGAGTACACGTCGCATTAAATCGTCTGCTTTAGTCCCTTGCTCTGGGTATTGCACAATACCAGCATTAAAGCGTAAGCTTATTTTTAAATTTTTAACCTTGTAAGCTAGCTGTAATTGCTTGAGTAAATCAGCCACTGCACATTTTACCTGCTCAACCTCTGCACAAGGGTAAACCGTTAAAAATTCATCGCCACCAATACGGGCATGAAAACCACCTAGCTCATCAGAAAATTGACGAATACGGTTTGCCACTGCAATTAAACATCCATCCCCTACTTGTGGACCAAGCTTATCGTTTATATGCCTTAAGCCTTTTATATCAATAGCAACAAGCGTGTACCGCGCATCATTAGTGAGCCGCTTAGCTAATAAATCTAACATAGCAGAACGGTTATAAAACCCTGTTAAAGTATCGTGATGTGCTTGAAAACTTATTTGCTGCTCACGCTTATTAATATCATTACCCATGTTATTAAAAGCATTCACGAGCGTTTCTATTTCACTGCTTTGCTTTTTACCTTCAAATTTAAAGCGGTAGTCGCCTTTTGCAAACTGTCTGGCAATAACCGCTAACTGTGAAAGTCCTGTCGTTAAATTATTTGCTAACAAACTACTGGTGATCACACCAAATAACATAGTTAAAACAGCGAGTGTGATCAGCGTTAATAATAATTGCTCAATATCGCGATAACTCGAGGTTAAATCTGCGCTAAGCAGTAAGGTTATCGGATGCGATTGTAAAGAGGGTAAAGCTATTTGTTCGTTTTCATAGGCCAAGTATTCGGCAAAAAAACGAGCCGTAGTTTTATTGTTAAAGTAAGTTATTGGTTGAAAGTTATCTGGTTGGGATACTAGCGAGCTTGTTGTAAAATCATCTAATTGCGCAACAAAACTAACCTCCATTCCGGTTAAGCTTTTTAGCTCAGTAGCCACTGCAGATGTTATTTTAAATCCGACCAAACTGTAAGCTATGGTTCTGGGAGTTTTAACGGGCAATAAAATCACTTGGTACAGCTGGTTATTTAACACCACAAAGCTCGATTGCTCAGAATTATTTAATAACTCATCCATTAAGGGCTGTAGGTTATCGGCAAAATTTTGTGCATTAACATTAGCTGATACTAACCGCCCTGATAAATCGAGCAACAGCATAAGATCCGCATTGATCCGTTGACTGTGGTTGTATAACACACTGCTAATAGTGGCGGCATCACGAGTTGCAACCGCTTGCTTAAAACCAAAATCAGCGGTTAACACCTTTGCGGCTGTTAATAATAAGCCCTCTTTTGATTTTAAATATTGTTTATAAACGCTTTGCGCTACCGTTATATTTTGTTGCACTTTTTCTGCCTGAAATTTACTGGTAGACCACCAAAAGCTCAGTAAACTAACCAAGGTAGTGAGTAATACCAAGCCAACGCAAAGCGTTGTAATACGGCTGCGTAAATTATTGGCCATTGCCTTCCCTAAATTGACTGCCAAAGGTATTACGTGGTGCAGGGGTAGATGTATTTATAGTTATTGATAACGGGCTGGGTGATTCTATATTAAACTGTTTTTTATTATCCAAGGGAGCTGTTTGTAGTGAATGCCAAACACTGGCTTGCACAGGAAAAGTGTCTACTTGCAGCTTTATCTGGCCTTGCTCGTTACTGGTATACACATGACTACTGTTAGCGACATATATATAGCCCACCATGGAGTCATGAATATTGCAGCCTAGAACAACAACACCTTGATTATCAAACTTAATAGGTTCTTCTGGCTGGCCAGAATAAAGCTTTAATTGAAAAGGTTTAGCTTTTGAAAAAGAATAAACATGGTGGCGAATATTATCGCTATTTGGAAAGTCGACGTACTGACCTTGGTGTACAATAAGCAACTCTGGAGAAAACTGTTTATCAACTTGATCCATTACCGGTGTGGGTAAATTGCCCGAAGTTTTTGAAGAAGGTAAATGATTTATTTCTACGACAGCATTAGGCAATACTTGGTCATTCTGATCTTTAATAACCAAATTAATGGTATTACCAAAAGCCGATACACTAAACAATACACCCAGTACTAATAAATAACGACGTTTTGCAATAACTTGCCATGCTCGCTCTAACATAACCACACCCAAAAATTCACCATAGGTTAAGTTAATTAGAGACGAGCACTAATTGCAAGAATTATAGCTCAGTTACTTAAAATACATACTTTTTCATTAGTTAAAATGAGCTTTGCTATATCTGTCTACTTACTACGTTATTTAACGATTAAACCGTAATCAGCATCTAAAATAGCAATCACTTCTTGGCGCGGATCATTAGGTATAATAATCTCTTTACCAATAATTTTGCTCGCGATGCCCACATAAGTGTCAGACACTTCAAGCATTACTGACTCAGGTAAAATATAATCTTTTGCTAACTGCTCACGTTCAGCCATACGGTCTTTATTTAATAACACATCACTCTCTGGTACGTTATTAATTAACAGCTGACGGAAACCTTCCTTTGAGTTTTCAACAATCTTGCCATTTTTATAAGATGCTTCATCCCAAATACGCGATGAATCGGGTGTCCCTACTTCATCAATATAAATAAGTTGCTGCGCACCATTTAAATCTTCTACATAACCAAATTCAAATTTGGTATCAACAAAAATTTGCCCTAGCTTAGCTAACTCACTACTGATTAACTCGAACCCTTCAACCAATAATTTTTCGTATTTGGTGACATCGTCAGCCGATTTAAAATTAAAAACATCTAAGTTGTTTGTAATATTTTCACGAGTGATGTTTACATCATCAACGGCAGGAATATCAGCAACCCCTTCTATAATCCCCTTAGTAGAGGGAGTTATAAGTACTTGCTCAAGCTTTTGATTCGCTTTTAAGCCTTCGGGAAGTTGCAAACCACAAAAGTGTCTTTCGCCTTTGGCGTAGTCGCGCCACATACTACCGGTAATATATTGACGAGCAATCGCTTCAACTTTAACTGTACTGGCTTTACGAACAATCCATACGTATGGATGAGGAATATCAACAATATGATTACCCGCCAAACCGGCTTCATTAAACATGTTAAACCAATGAGCAGCCACTGAGTTTAATGCAATCCCTTTACCAGGAACGCCATTTAGGCCATTTTCACCTTGCCATATGCAATCAAAAGCAGAAATTCTGTCTGAAATAACCATAATGGCTAATTCAGTATCGGCAGGAACGTTATAGCCTTTTTCATTTATTAAGCGTTTGCTATCTGCATCAGTTAACCAATAAACTGAACGCACTTTGCCACTGTGTACTTTACCTTTAGTACGAATGGGTAAGTCATCGTTTACGTCTAAAACTTTATAGCTAGTCATGCTATCTCCGGGGTTTGGCATGCTCAAAGAGCAAAGTATGGAATTGGGGTTAGGCGCTCTATAATAATCTAGCCAACCACAAAGCTCAATCTTAGGCTAAAAACAAATCATCTCAGTATATTTATCTAGCTGGCGCATTGGGGTAAACTTGCATGATTACTTGCCCTAAGGAGCTAACTTGAACTATTTAACTGCCACTAAGAATAAGAAATATTTAATGTATATTTCTCAAAATTATTCCTATGCTATTTTAAGGCCTTTGCAAACAGAAATATTAGCTCAAGGAGGGGAAGTTAAATGGTTTTTAGAAGGTGATAATGTTAATCCTGACTTTTTGAAAAGTGATGAAAAAACACTAAATTCTATTCATGAAATAAATCAATGGGCGCCTGACGCAACCTTTGCACCAGCGAACTCTATCCCTACATTTTTTCCCGGAAAGAAAGTGGCTGTTTTTCACGGCTTTGATGCTGGAAAGCTAAATAAAAAAGGCCAAAACGATCACTTTAAAGTGCGGGGCTGCTTTGATTTATATTGTACACAAGGCCCAAATACAACGGCTCCATTTACGGCGTTACAAAAAAAATTGGGTTATTTTAAGGTAGTAGAAACAGGTTGGCCTCCCCTAGATCAATTTTTTAACGGTAACTCAAAGCCTAGCCACATTGATGAAATAGACTCTCGCCCAACAGTATTGATCTGCTCTACATTCTCAAAACGCTTATCTCTTGCACCTAAACTTTATGAACAAATAAAACACTTTAGTGAAAGCGGTAAATGGCGACTCTTAGTTCAGTTTCATCCTAAAATGGCACAAGAGTGGGTTGATAAATACAAAGCGTTAAGTAATGACAATCTAACCTTTGTTGAAACAGACAATGTTATTCCTTTATTACAATCTGCTGATGTAATGCTGTGCGACACTTCATCCATATTACTGATGTTTTTGGTACAACGAAAACCAGTTGTAACGTTTTGCAATAAAGCACCTGAAAAACACTTACTTAATATTACGGATAAAAATAACGTTGAAGCCGCAATAGACTACGCACTAACTTACCCAAAAGAACTTGTAGATAATATTGAAGCTTTTTGCCAAGAGTTACACCCATACACAGATGGTAAGTCAAGCCAACGAGTACTTTGCGCAACCAATGAACTGTTGCATAGTGATGAAAAGCTCAAAGCTAAACCGCTTAATTTTATTAGACAATTTAAAATGCGCAAAAGACTTAACTATTGGGGTTGGTAAGCCGTTATGATCAACCTTGAGAATGTCTCTTTCAAATGGCAAAAAAGCGCAGTCATCCCGACTCTCGCTATTAAGCAGCTTACGATTAATGCCGGGGAACATGTTTTTTTACATGGTCCAAGCGGCAGTGGTAAATCTACCTTACTAGCGCTACTGGCAGGCATTAATGTAACCACTAGCGGCCAACTTTGTGTTTTAAACCAAAACCTAAGTGCGCTCACCAACGCAAAGCGCGATGTATTTAGAGCGGACCATATTGGCTATATTTTCCAAAACTTTAATTTACTACCTTATTTAACCCCATTAGAAAACGTGTGTTTAGGGTGCCAATTTTCGAAAAAACGTCAGCAACACGTGCTCAGCCAAGCCGATAATTTAGAGAGTGAAGCAGCCAGATTACTCAATGCACTGGGGTTAGAGCCGCACTTTCATAATCAAAATGTTGCCACTTTGAGTATTGGGCAACAACAGCGAGTTGCTGCAGCGCGGGCATTTATAGGCAGCCCTGAACTTATCATTGCCGATGAGCCTACTTCAGCACTTGATACGCAAAATCGTGAAAGCTTTATTAAGCTGCTATTTGAACAAGCAAAAAAAAGTAACAGCACGCTTGTTTTTGTCAGTCACGATGAAACATTAAAGCCACTCTTTAGCCGCACAATCGACTTAGTAAGTTTACAAGGTGATGTATGATTTTATTTAAACTTGCCTATAAAAGTTTGCTCAATAGACGTGCCAGCGTATTACTGACATTGCTCACTATTGCGATTAGCGTCATGTTATTACTCAGTATTGAGCGAGTTCGCGTAGATGCTAAAAGTAGTTTTAGTAATACCATTTCGGGTACCGATTTAATTGTTGGCGCACGCACTGGCGATATTCAATTACTCCTCTCCTCGGTGTTTAGAATTGGCCATACCAACAATGGGGTGAGTTGGCAAAGCTATCAATACATAACAAAACAGCGCGGGGTTAAGTGGAGCATTCCTATCAGCCTTGGAGATAGCCATAAAGGTCAAGCAGTTTTAGGCACCACACTCGATTATTTTAAGCACTATCGATTTGCTAAAAAACAACCCTTAGCATTTGAACAAGGACAGGCTTTTTCTAGCATCAATGAAGTTGTTATAGGTAGTGAGGTTGCAAGTAAACTGGCCTATAAAATTGGTGATGAAATTGTGATTTCTCATGGCATGGGCAATACTAGCTTTCATCATCATGATGATAACCCTTTTAAAGTGGTTGGTATCTTAAAGCCTACCGGTACCCCGGTGGATAAAACCTTGCATGTGCCACTGGCGGCAATTGAGCTGATCCATGGTGGCGGCCATCATGATCATGACGATCATCATGATCACTCGAGCCATGCATTAATTGGGCACCCAAAACAAATTACCGCCTTTTTAATGGGCTTCGACTCACCGCTTTATACGCTACAAATTAGGCGTAACATAAATCAATATAAACAAGAGCCTCTATTAGCGATTATGCCCACAGTCACTTTAAAAGAGCTTTGGGAAATGCTGGCAATAATAGAAAAGATCCTACTGCTATTTTCATTTGTGGTGGTCATTATTAGCTTGCTCGGTATGTTAACCACATTACTTGCTAACCTTAATCAACGCCGCAGAGAACTGGCAATACTGCGTTCTGTGGGTGCCCGCCCTTGGCAATTATTTTCGCTGATCAGTATGGAATCACTGCTTACCACCTTTTTAGGTTGCTTAGTAGGTTGCACTCTATTTTATGCGCTTATGGGTACGACCGCGGGTTACTTACAGAGCCAAGCTGGAGTGAGTATTAATATCAGCATGCTCTCTGACTATGAACTCACTTTGATTGGCGTTATTATGGCTGCGGGATTTATTATTGGCTTGATCCCCGCTACACGCGCTTACTTTTATTCTCTCAGTGATGGTATGAGTATAAAAATATAAACTTTAGGATGATCATGACGTTGTTTAAAGTAACTACACACTCTTTAATGCTATTAAGCGCAGTGCTAATTAGCTTTGCTAGCATTGCAAATCCACCCAAGGAAATTTTTTGGGAAGACCTCATACCCGAGGGCCATGTACAAATAGATACTCAAGCACAAGCTAATCACGAAGGCAGTGAACAAAACTGGGTGCAACCTGATTTAGACGCGCCAGTTGTTAAAGCACTTGATGGGCAGTCTGTTAGCTTACCTGGTTTTGTTGTACCTCTTGAAGGCGATAGCGAACTTATCACCGAGTTTTTATTAGTCCCTTACTTTGGTGCCTGTATTCATGTGCCCCCGCCGCCGCCAAATCAGCTGGTTCATGTGACCATTAAAGGCGGTGTCCCTATCGATAGCTTATACGATGCGATTGTTGTAACGGGTATTATTAAAACGCAAACTTGGTCTGGCGAAATCGCTCAAGTAGGTTACACAATGCAAGCTGTCGGTGTTGCTCCTTTTGAGCTTTAATTCTTAAAATAAAAAAACCGCGTAAAAACGCGGTTTTTTTTATAACGACTTTGTAATAAAATTAAGCCGTGCCACCCACTGTTAGGTTATCTATTTTCAGGCTTGGTTGGCCAACACCTACTGGTACACTTTGACCGTCTTTACCACAAACACCTACACCTTTATCAAGCGCTAAATCATTACCTACCATAGAAATTTGTTGCATAACCTCAGGGCCATTACCAATTAATGTTGCCCCTTTAATTGGCTGGGTGATTTTACCATTTTCAATTAAATACGCTTCTGAGGCACTAAATACAAACTTACCTGAGGTGATATCCACTTGACCACCACCAAAATTGGGAGCAAACACGCCTTTTTTAACCGTGCTGATAATATCAGCTTGGCTATGCTCGCCGCCTAACATGTAAGTGTTGGTCATACGTGGCATAGGTAAATGCGCGTATGACTCACGACGTGCATTACCTGTTGGGTTTACCCCCATCAAACGCGCGTTCATTTTATCTTGCATATAGCCTTTTAAAATACCGTTTTCGATAAGTACGTTATAGGCTGCAGGCGTACCTTCGTCATCTACATTAAGTGAACCACGGCGATCGGCCATAGTACCATCATCAACCACAGTACATAGCTCTGAAGCAACTTTTTGCCCTACTTTACCGCTAAACGCAGACGCGCCTTTACGGTTAAAGTCACCCTCTAGGCCATGACCTACGGCCTCGTGTAACAACACGCCTGGCCAGCCATTACCTAATACCACTTCCATAGTACCCGCAGGGGCATCAATGGCTTCTAAGTTTACTTTAGCTTGACGAACAGCTTCTTCTGCAAAACCCATCCAACGCGGCTTGCCATCAACAAGCTCTTTAAAGTAACCATAATCTAGGCGGGCGCCGCCACCAGCACCGCCACGTTCACGACGACCATTTTTTTCAAGTAATACAGAGCAGTTTAAACGGATCAGTGGGCGAATATCGGTAGCAAAGGTGCCATCACTGGCTGCAATTAATACTTCTTCGTATACCGCAGACATTGAGCTAATAACTTGCTCAGCATCAGGGGCTAATTCGCGAATATAATTTTCAAGCTCACGTAACAAATTAACTTTATCGGTATCGCTCATGCTAGAAATAGGCTGATGTGGCGCATACTGCTGCTTTGCAGCCACATCGCTGAATACTTTAACCGCTTTATCTTCACCGGCATCGGCAATACTACGTGCTGCCGTGGCTGCTTTGTTTAACGCTTCAAGATTGATTGCGTCTGAATACGAAAAACCGGTTTTTTCACCACTAACAGCCCGTACGCCAACACCACGCTCAACATTATAAGACCCTTCTTTAACAAGGCCATCTTCTAATACCCAAGACTCATGATGACTCGATTGAAAATAAAGATCGGCATAATCAACTTTGTGCTGGTGAATATAAGCTAATGTTTTTTCGAGTTCTTCTCGATTTAGCTGGCTGTCGTGTAATAAATGCTGTTCAACCGAATTCATAATAATGGCTCTCTAAATCGTTGGTGAGATTGCAGCGGCATATCTCGTCTAATTTTGTGTAACTGGTTTAAATCTACGGTGCAACTAATAAAACCAAGCCCTGTTGATTTTTCACTTAATGTTTCACCCCAAGGCGATAACATGAGGCTGTGACCATAAGTTTGCCTACCGTTTTCATGCGTTCCATATTGCGCTGCAGCAATAACATAACATTGCGTTTCTATAGCTCGCGCTGCAAGTAGCGGCTGCCAATGCGCTTTACCTGTTGGAACAGTAAACGCACTGGGTACTAATATAATTTCGGCACCTTTGCGAACTAAGGCATTAAATAAACCAGCAAAACGCAAATCATAACACACTGTTAAACCAATTTTACCAAAGGGCGAATCAACAACCACAACCTCATCGCCGGCTTGAGTAAAATCGGATTCTCGGTAGCTACCTGTCTGGTCATCTACCTCAACATCAAATAAATGTATTTTGTTATAGCTTGCAACAATATCGCCTTGGTTATTAAACAAGTGTGAGGCAGCATAATACTTATGCTGGTTATACGGCTCTGGTAGTGTGCCAGCATTTAACCAAATATTGTGCTTACGGCACAATTCACTGAGTTGCTGTTTGTACTGTTCAATACGCTGTGACACTAAAAGCGTATCACCTGCGTGTTTACTAAACACTAAAAATGCTTCTGGTAAACACACTAGCAGCGGACGAGCTGTCGGTAAGATTTGTAAAGCCTGTTTTAATTTTGCAATATTATCATCAGGGTTTAAGCCTGAGCACATTTGCAATGCAATAATCGCAGGGGCTGAATTTATACCTTGTTTATTCATTGTGTGGCGCTAACCTCGGCATCTTTAAGCTTTAACTCTGAGGATGCTTGTGGCTGACTTTGTGCTGCTTGCGGTAAAGTCACCTCTCGACTCTTACGATCTAACTCTTGTACCTGAGGATCGTTCATTTTGCCTGTTACTTTAAAGTTGATCTCTGAGATCACTCGGGCAGAGTGAATCACTTTATCAATTGCTAAAGCTGCAAGCCCCGTTACTGGATTAACCATCCAAGCCACAATCACCGGAATGCTCGAGGTTACTTGTGGTGCCACGGCTAAGTCGTAGTCAATTTCGAGAGTATTTAAATTTGCATACCCTTTTATAGAGAGATCGGCAGGTACCCCATCCATTTTAGTATCTTGGGTATAGGCAATGCCTTTATCTATCTGCATGGTGCCTTGCATGCTGTTATAAAAAAAACCTTTAGAAAATACATCTCTAAAATCAAGCTTTAGCTTACGCACTAATGAATCAAGGCTCAGTAATGAGAATACGCGTGCACCTCCATCACTGATTTCAGTTAAATGGCCTTCGCCTAAATCCCAGCTAATTTCGCCATCTAAACTGGCAATGTCTAAATCATAAGGTGCCGCTTGCCAATTTAGCTGATAATTTAGATTGGCGTTTGAGTCTTTAATAGTGGTGGTAATATCAAACTCATTAAATAAGGCGCCAATATCATCACTTTTAAGTTCACCACTCATCGCCGTTAGGCCATTCTGCCATTGCCCTTTAGTCCGTAATATATGGTCGCCCTTATCAACCACTAGCTCAGAAATAAGCAGCTTTTTACCATCGCCTAACAATGAGGCGCTTACCTTATCAAGCTGATAATGACTTACTTTACAATCGGCACATTCAAATTCAATAGCCGGTAATTTTGTAAGCCATGCAAGTTGTTCAGGGGTTGATTTTTCGCTCAGTCGCTCTGGTTCTGTATCTAAAAAATTAAGCCTTAAATAATCGCTATTAATTCGAATCGGCTGACTTGATTGCCCGCTAGGTATAAATACTTCGGCTCTTAACTCTTTGGCATTGAGCTTTAATTGCAAATTATTATTTAGGGGCGATAAACGCATATCAAAATCATTAAACTGCATGCCACTCACGTTAAAAGAGTTAATATTCGCAATCACTTCATGTAAAGGCGGCATCACGCCCGGCGATGCATTCTCAGGCTGCGCTTTAGCTACATTAATAATTTGATCAATTAAATCAATCCAAGGTAATAACTCACTCTGCGCTAAATTAATACTCACCGCTAAATTTTGTGAGTTAAGCCCTAAGTCTTTTTCACCGATGATAAAATGAGCGTTGGTAAACTGCGATTGAGTATTGTCTAGAATGGCATTGAAATAAAATAACTCATTAATATTTGCAGTGATCAGATTAGAGATATCATCACCTTGAATAACCGCACTCAGAGGCCAAATTTGCTCACTGCTTTTTGTGTATACTCCTGGCAAGGAACTATTTAAGCCAATAAGTGGCGATTCAACTTCGGCACGATAGTTAAACCCTTGCTCGGTAAAATTAAGCTCTAAAGCAATATCAACGTCACTTTGCCCGCTTAAGTAACCATCTAAAATGCCTTGACCATGGTTTATGAGTGTTTGCGCATCAAGCTGAGCATTTATATTTATATTAGCGCGATAATCCTCTGCGTTTGCGTCACTAGTGTAGTTAATCGTTAATGGCATACCAAGCCATGTAGCCGTAGCATCGGTGAGGTTTATTTGTTGATTATTAAAGCTAAGTTCACCCTTTAAATGCTCAAGCGAAATACCGGGAGCAGAAATATAAAGAGGTGAATCAAGTAAATTAACCTTACCAGTTACACTCGCTCCCCCCTCAAATTGTGAACCGATTAGCAATTCAATGTTTGCGCTGGCAAGCCCCTGTCCTTGCGCAACATTAAAAATATCAGCTAATGGATTTGCTAAAGGTGTGGCGGCAAAAAAATCGTGCATTTTTTCAAGCTCAGCTTGCTTATCAATACTAACCACCAATGGCGCATCGCCCATTAAGTCATCAATACTCACATGTACACTACTGCCAACGTCAAGGTTTACAAGTTGGCCTTGCTGGCTATAAATATCCATTCGCTCATTTGCAAAATGCAGCTTTACACTGGCATTTGTGACTGCTGGCCAAGCCGGATCGAATTGATAGGTAGCATTATCTATTTGCGCTAAAACATCAAACTGCCCAGAACCATCGTCAAATGGAAAGCCTGATAATGGACCAGAAAATAACACCTGGGCATTTGTTACTTCACCTGATTTTATTGCGCCATTTAAATAACTAACTAACTCAGGGCTCATTAACGTTAAAGGAAAATAATGACCGGCAACACTGGCATCGGGGGCAAATGCTTCGGCATATAAATCTAAGCGAGGCGTCTTACCTAAACTTAATTTCATCTGTGCGCTTAAGGTCACTTCATTGTTATCAAACCACAGGTTATCACTACTAATATGCCAATCGCCTGAGCGCTTAGCTAAATCTAATTCAATGTTTAGCTGGTTATAGTCAATATTATTACTAAAACTAGCACCTGTAATTAAATGGCTGTTTTCACCAAAAATAGTGATCCGCCCATATTGCTGATTAACTAATCCATCAACCCTTAAAGATTGAGCGGCGGGTACGGCGTTTTTTTCTTGCCAGCTAATTTCATCAGCTTTAAACCATAGTTGCCATTGCTTTGCATCGGCAAACTCTAGATACGCGTTTTTTATTTCACCACTGGGTTGGCGAGCTAAAAAAGGAGTTAAATCAGTAAAATTAGTTAATTCTGCTAAATCATTTAATAGGGCTAAATCGAGTTGCTGTAGCCATATTTTATTTTTCTTGCCTAATAAAGCTTCAAATTCGAGGCTAGGCCACATTATTTCGTTGGTACTAAACGCTAAGCCAGTGCTTTTTAACCGCCAGCTATTTTGCTCAGGGTATAAATGAAATCCCCCTTCACTTAGGCTGACTTTTTGTGTTTGCTCATTGAGTTGCCAATTTACCGCACTCGGTAACCACTGTACTTTTACGTCACTTATTAAGCCTTGTTCTAACCTAAGCCATGCTTGTAAATTTAAATCACTATGCAGTTGCTGCTTTTGAGTATTTATATACTGGGCTAACCAATTTGACACATCAACCTGATTAGCCTGCACATACAGATCACCTACCATTTGCTCTAAGGTTTCACCTTTGAGCGCAATACGGGCATCAAAATTACCCACAGAAATACCCGGTAGCGCTAGACTACCACTGCCAAGATGCTGTTTATCTTGGTTTTGCCATACAATGTTTTCTAATAACAGTTTACGTTCTTTGTTATCTTCTAGTACAAAGCTGATGCTGGAGTTTTCTATTGCAAAGTGACCGGTTTCGCCTAAAAACAGTCCTTCTATTAATTCTTTTTGCTCAAATGAAACTTCATCTTGATCACCTGCAAATAAATTGGCGACATTAACCTTGGTATGAAAACCATTGATCACAAAGTAATTTGATTTAAACTGCAGCGACTTTAAACTTTCCCAAAGATTTAGCTCTAAACTGGTTTTAGCTATGGTTAAAGAGATAGGGGCTGTTTGATTGTCTTTAAATGATAATTCTTCGAGTACTAAAGCGGGACCATTACCTTGCCAACTAGCTGATATAGTACCTATAGATAAACTAATATCAAACCTATCATCAAGGTAGCTTTCTATATCTCCTTTATAATCGTTCGCGTAGGGTAAGGTGTATTTTAAAATAGAAACAATCACGGCCAGTAGTACTAAAATTACAGCACTTATTTGCCATAATTTTCGTACACAATAAAAACAGGCCGCTTTAAATTTCATTACATCATTACCACATCAAACTGCTCTTGGCTGTATAAACTTTCAGTTTGAATATTGACCTGCTTTCCAATAAATAGTTCTAATTCGGCGAGGTTATGATACTCATCATTTAATAGCGCTTCACAAACTGCAGGCGAAGCATACACTACAAACTTATCTGCATCGTAAGCGCGATTAACACGTACTATTTCACGAAGAATTTCATAGCAGACCGTTTCAACTGTTTTTTGTGAGCCACGCCCTGAACATGCTGGGCATACATCACACAGTACATGCTCTAGGCTTTCGCGGGTACGTTTGCGGGTCATTTCAACTAAGCCTAATGCCGACAAACCATTGATATTAGATTTGGCACGATCTTTATCGAGTGCAGATTCTAATGAGTGCATTACTCGGCGTTTATGCTCATCGCTTACCATATCAATAAAGTCGATAATAATAATACCGCCCAAATTGCGCAGCCTTAGTTGACGGGCAATAGCAGACGTTGCTTCTACGTTGGTATTAAAAATAGTTTCTTCAAGGTTACGGTGACCAACAAAAGCACCGGTATTAACATCGACAGTGGTCATCGCTTCAGTTTGATCTATGATCAAATAACCACCCGATTTTAAAGTAACTTTACGATGCAGTGCTTTTTGAATTTCACTTTCTACATCAAATAAATCAAAAATGGGACGCTCACCTGGGTAATACTCAAGCACTTGTGATAACAAAGGCACAAACTCTTCAGTAAACAGCTTAAGCTCTTGGTAGGTAAGCTTAGAGTCAACACGAATGCGCTCCATATCTTCACCTACGTAATCACGTAACGTTCTAAAGGCAAGTGTAAGATCTTCATGCAAGATACTGGCTTTGCTTGTTTTTCTGCGTCTAGAGACAATTTTATCCCAGAGCTTTTTTAAAAAAGCTGCATCGTGTCTCAGCTCAGCTTCACTTGCGCCTTCAGCAGCTGTTCTGACAATAAAACTACCATTTTCATCGCCGTATTCGGCTACAATTTTTTTCAGCCTTGCACGCTCTTCTTCCGTTTCGATACGCTGACTCACCCCAACATGTGTCGCATCAGGCATAAACACTAAATACCGTGAAGGTATCGTGATATCAGTGGTTAAACGTGCCCCTTTGCTACCCAAAGGATCTTTAACCACTTGCACCATAATGTACTGACCTTGGCGAACAAGCTCACGAATATCTTGGACTTTTTTAATCGGCTCGTCGTCAACACCCTCAACGATAGAGGCACTATTAACGATATCTGAAGCGTGTAAAAAGGCAGCTTTCTCTAGGCCTATATCAACAAAAGCGGCTTGCATACCTGGTAACACGCGACTTATTTTACCTAAGTAAATATTACCCACGATACCTAAGTTACCAATACGTTCTAGCTGAATTTCTTGTAATACACCGTTTTCGATTAGGGCAACGCGACTTTCACTTGGCGTGACATTGATCAGTAGTTCTGTACTCATGCTACCCTCTTAAGAATGTATTTAATAATTGTTCTGTCTCATATAAAGGTAAGCCGACAACGGCAAAATAGCTACCCGAAATATGCGTTACAAAGCGCCCACCTAACCCTTGGATACCGTAACCACCGGCTTTATCTTGAGGCTCGCCCGTTTGCCAATAAGCATGTATTTCTTCATCACTGAGCGTTTTAAAGGTGACATCTGTACTGACCACACAACTGAGTACTTTATCTGATGTAGCAAAAGCGATGGCTGTTAACACTTGGTGCGTGCTCCCTGATAAGCGCTTTAAGGTTTGAGTAAAATCGTCTTTATCTCGAGGCTTACATAATGATTGGTTATCCATCACCACCACAGTATCACTACCTAGCACTGGCCGGTCAGTATACCCTTGCTCTACGCCCATTTGCGCCTTTAAACGCGCTAAACGCTCTACATAGTCATGCGGGCGCTCATTAGCAAGCTGACTTTCATCGGCATCAACACTAAACTGTGAAAATTCAATCCCCAATTGGGTTAGAAGCTCTTTACGACGGGGAGACGCGGAGGCTAAATATACTGCGCAAGTCATTATCTGATCCTAAAATGTCTACGGTATTTTCGAAGTAATAAAAATACCCATATCCAGCTCAACATGCCTGTTAATACAGGCCATAAGTAATGTGGGCTAAAATAAACGCCAAGTAAAAAGTGATTTAACCAAAACTGCATTAAGTGGTAAAGCGTTAAGAACAAGCCTATAAGTAGGCTTTGTTGCCACAATGAAAAATTGCGAATTTTTTGGAAGTTACTTGCAGTAACAAAAATACATACTGAATAAGTTAAGGAATTAACACCCAATGAGGAGCCTGTTGCTAAGTCAATTAATAACCCAACAACCCAGGCAGTCCCTATATTTAGTCTATGCGGTAAAGCTAAAGACCAGTACATAAGCACCAACAGCACCCAATCAGGACGAAATGGTTCAAGTGAAAAAGGTAACGGCATTAGCACCATTACTAATGCAAAGAAAATACTTAATGCGATTAAGAGAATATGACGGTTAATCATCACCCATCAACTCCTGCTGATTTAGCCATAATACCACTAGTAACCGAATTCGATCTAATTGAGCTATCGGCTCAGCAAATACTTGAGCAAAAGGTTGGCCTTCATCACGAGTTATTTCGGTGATCACCGCAACCGGATAACCTTCAGGAAAGGTACCACCTAGGCCAGAGGTTACCAGCACATCACCAATACGCACATCTAAGCTATGCGGTACATGTGATAGCTTTAACACGTTAATTTTACCGATACCTTCAACCACTGTGCGCACATCGTTTCGTAATATACGCACCGGTGTTGCATGGGTAGTATCTGTAATTAACAGCACCCGCGAGGTTGTTGAACCAACTTTAGTCAACTGCCCGACCAACCCCATATCATCAATCACCGCTTGGCTTTCGCTTAAACCATCGGTGGTTCCCCGATTTATCACCACTTGGTGACTATAAGGATTTGAATGAACAGAAAGTACTTGAGCAATAATTTTACGATTGGTGTGTTTAGAGGAAGAGCCAAGTAATGCACGAAGTTTTTGATTCTCTTTTGCTAAAAACTCATATTGCTGGATTTGCTCACTTTGCAATACTTGCTTCTTTTTGAGTGCTTCGTTTTCGGTTAGTAACTGCTCACGGGTATGCAAACTTTTGGCGCTAAAGCTAAATACTTCGTAAGGTAGGTTAGCAACATAAATAAGTGGACTGACCAACGTATTCAAACTAGTACGAATGTTCTCGCCACCTTGCGTGTACTTGTCTCCAAGGATCAATACGATACTCAAAAGCACTGCGACAAAAAGTCGCAGTTGCAAAGAAACCGTTTTTTCAAACATTGATTTCATTAATCGTAACTAAAAACGTCACCACCGTGCACATCAATCATTTCAAGGGCCTTGCCGCCGCCACGTGCAACACACGTAAGTGGATCATCAGCAACAACCACTGGAATGCCCGTTTCTTCCATTAGCAGGCGATCTAAATCCTTAAGTAATGCGCCGCCGCCAGTTAACACCATACCATGCGCTGAAATATCAGATGCCAGCTCAGGTGGAGACTGCTCAAGCGCCACCATGACAGCGCTTACAATTCCCATTAGTGGCTCTTGTAATGCTTCTAAGATTTCATGCGAGTTAAGCGTAAACGAACGAGGAACGCCTTCTGCAAGGTTACGACCACGCACTTCTATCTCTACTGGTTCCTCTGTTTTAAATGCCGATCCAATTTGGTGTTTAATATTCTCAGCGGTGGCTTCACCGATTAAGCTACCAAAGTTACGACGCACATAATTAATAATGGCTTCATCGAACTTATCACCACCAATGCGTACTGAAGATGAATACACAACACCATTAAGTGAAATAATAGCGACTTCTGTTGTACCGCCACCAATATCAACCACCATAGAACCCGTTGCTTCAGACACCGGTAAACCGGCACCAATTGCAGCTGCCATTGGCTCTTCGATTAAGTAGACTTCGCGAGCACCTGCACCCATCGCTGATTCACGAATTGCACGCTTTTCAACTTGAGTAGCTCCACAAGGAACACAAATAAGCACGCGTGGGCTTGGGCGCATAAAATTATTATTGTGCACTTGTTTGATGAAGTGCTGTAACATTTTTTCAGTAACATAAAAATCAGCAATCACACCGTCTTTCATTGGACGTATAGCTTTAATATTACCAGGCGTACGGCCCAACATTTGCTTAGCTTCTGTACCTACAGATGCAACACTTTTAGGTCCACCAGCACGCTCTTGACGAATAGCAACAACTGAAGGTTCGTTTAATACAATACCTTCTTCTTTTACATAAATTAGTGTGTTGGCTGTACCTAAATCGATCGATAGATCGTTTGAAAAAATACCACGGAGTTTTTTAAACATGAGGCTGGATGACCTTTGAAATTCGTTCTTATTGTAGTTGCGCTTACTTTAACATTCTCAACACAATGAGCAATGTAAAGCGCAACCGTCTTTGTAATCATTAAAAAGAGGAAGCACCGCTTCCACATTAAATATTATCGTTCGCTCATTAAGCGAAAGCCAATATAATTAGCTCTAAAATCTGGCGCTAAAATTAAACGCGTTGATGCACGAGCAAGGCTAGAGGCAAAATTCCATGCACCTCCGCGAACAACGGCATCTTTTTTATTCCCTGTGCTGCTAGTCCATTCCCATACATTGCCTACAGTATCGTATAAGCCAAATGCATTTGCAGAGAAAGACCCTACCGGAGCCGTGCGTTTATTCGACCACTCGCTACCACACCAACCACAGTTAGCTAGGTTTTTACCAATTTCGTTACCCCATGGGTACTCTGTCTCAGTGCCTGAACGCGCCGCATATTCCCACTCAACCTCAGTGGGTAAACGATACGTTTGCGCTGTTTTATCAGAAAACCATTCAGCGTAAGCAATAGCATCATTTTTGTCAAACACACAGCAGGAAACTCATTGGTTTGCTCAAATCCTGGAGCACGCCAATTTAAGCTTGCTTCCCAAACAGGTTCGCCGTTGAGATAATATGCGCAACCTTTGCCTTTTTCAGCTTCGGTTTTATATTGCGTTTCGTTTACAAACGCTTCAAATGCGCCAACAGTCGCTTCTTTGCTCTACATAGCAAAAGATTCACTAATCGTTTTTTCAACCACGGGGCGTTCATTTTCAAGCCCATTGCCGTTTATATCACCCATTTTAAATTTACCAAAGGGGATCATCACTGCTGATGGGTCCACCATAGGTGGGCGTGTATCAACTTCCATTCCTTTTGGGCAATCTGCTTGTATTATTTGCTCTCGCTTTTTAGTCGGTGCAGCAATCGACTCTGACTTTTTTCCAACTGAGCAAAAAGCGTTCGCGTTTTCTTTAAGTCAATTCGCGCTTTATAAGGGATGTAACCTTCTTTGCGTATTTCTAATTTATGCAAACCACGTGGTAAGTTCGTCACCAAACGAGTAGAACCTACTCGAATATCATTAATAAATACTTCATCGCCGTGTACATTAGAGCGTAAGGTTAACTAAACTAATTGATCTTTCTTGTTCTCAGCGACCACTTTAGGCTTTTTATTAACTGTTTTAGCGACAACGGCAGCGGCTTTATTATCCCCATTATAGCTGAATGTTAACTGACTATCAGAGAAAGTAGTGCTATAAGCTGGCTGATAAGTATTTGCCAGCGGGGTACCATACTCTAAACAAAAACTATTATTCACACTAAGTAAGTGACATAAACGACTGCTGTTTACATCTCCGCGCATAGTAACGCTTAATTGACGTTGTAATCACCTTGCCCGCTAAATGCGCCCTTAATCACGTGACTACTTAAAATTTGTACTTGTGCCCCTGCCATGTCTCGCTTAGGTTCAACAAGACGTTTTTCTGTAAGATTTTCAAATATTTGATCTAAAAAACGTTTAGTTGCCTTTTTCAGCTCTATTTGCTGACCGCTCTGCTCACATGCCGCCAGTGTTTCAGTCCGCTTACAGTTAATGGTATGGTCAACTTCAAACGTACCCTCTCGGGTAAACTCGTTGCGTAATCGCTCTACACGCGCCGTGGTATATTGCACTTTTAAGCTTTCAATGGTGTTTTGAAGTGCATGTTTATCAGCGCGAATTTGCTCAATATCTTTTAGATGGGATGCAATTGCCGCCAATTGCATAGAAATATCATTTTTATTTTGTTCTTGATCAACAACGGCTTTTTGATAACGCGACTGTGCAGAGGTAATGTCTAGCGACGGATTATCAATTAAACGTCGATACATATCATTCATCGCATCCAACGCTTGGTTTTTTTCTTTATCAAGCTGTGTGGAACGCGTTATCAGCAATTCAAGTTGTGTTTGAAGTTGATTCTCTTCTTTTAAATATTTGCCGAGCATCGTCGTTGAACGAGTGTATTCTGTTTGTTTCGTATTAATCTCTGATTCAATTCTGTTTACAGTAGTTGTATCTTGTGCAAATACTGTGCTTGCAAAAAAGCTAGCAGAAATTAACAGAGATAAAGGAGCAATTCGCATATATTCCAGACCCAAAAAAGCGGCAATTATTTGGTTATTATTATTTTTTATAATAAAACCTTATGCTATGTACTTGAAGCACAAAACACAAGCTTTGTTCATTTATTATCTCAGTTTACAACTATTATCCCGTTTCATGCCAGTAAATAACCGTTTCATTTGTACTAAATAGCTAATTTATTTAACAACACCGAGATTTATCTGCATTTTACGCTATTAAGATGCCAATTTAGCCGCGTATTCATATTTTTTAGTTTGCTTAAGTAATAAAAACTGAGTCAAAATAACGCTATTACACAGCACATTCATCATGTAACTAATGAAAAAGAGTGATAATGCCAATACCATTCAGTATTAATGAACATAGCTATTTACAAACAATTACCAGTGAATTACTAACAGACAAGAAAATAACTTTAACTATTAAGCGCGATGATTTATTGCATCCACTTATCAGCGGTAATAAATGGCGAAAGCTCAAATACAATTTAGTTCGTATGCAACAACTGGGTAAATCTGAATTACTTACATTTGGTGGTGCTTTTTCAAATCACATTCATGCGTGCGCCGCTGCTGGTAAAGAGTTTAACTTAACAACCCACGCAATTGTGCGCGGCCCACAGCTTGATCTAAATAATCCTACTCTAAAATTTGCACAGCAATGTGGTATGCAGTTACATGCAGTCAATCGTATAGAGTACAAACAACGACATGATGAAGCCTATTTAGCCGCATTACAGGCACGCTTTCCAAACGCATACATTCTACCTGAAGGAGGCACTAACGAGTTTGCTATAGAGGGATGTAAAGAGCTTGCCCAGAGTTTACCTGAGCACGACTACTTAATCTGTCCAACTGGCAGTGGCGGTACCTTGGCTGGATTGGTAGAGGGCAGCTCAAATAAAATCAACCTACTAGGGATTGCTGTTTTAAAGCAAGCCGACTACCTGCGGGACGAAATACGCGCTCTTAGCCCTAAAGCAAAATCACAAAATAACTGGCAACTACTTACGCAATTTCACGGTGGTGGATATGCTCGTTTTACAGCTGAGTTATGGCAGTTTTGCCAACACATGCAGAATCAACATCAATTACCCTTGGAGCCTATTTACAGCGGTAAAATGATGTACGCACTTTGGCAGCTCATCAATAATGATTACTTTGCCCCTAACAGCAAAATTATTGCAATACATACTGGTGGGTTGCAAGGTTTAGAAGGGCTAAAATATCGCAAATTAGTGTAGAGTATATTTAACTTGTTAATTGCTTAGCATTAGTGAAATGCGACTTGAGTATAATTGGGTAGTAATTTAGAAAAATATCCTCCTTGCGCGCCGCTAATGCCTATTACTTTTAAAAGTTGTAGCTCCTGAGGCGTCTCTACATCAAGTGCAAATACTGACAAGCTCAATAATCTACTTATATGCACAATTCCCCTAACGTATTTTTGTTGTGAATTACTGCGCTCTATCCCATGGACAAGTTCAAAAGCTAAGTTAAGCCCTGATATTTGTTTATTAAGCGTAAACTTAAAAATATTTTTACTGCTTCTCACATCATCAATTACAATATTGCAGTTTAGTGCCGCTATTGCTGCAAAAGCGCCTTGCAACCGTAATTGATTATTTAAGAATTCTGATTCATTTATAGAAAATTGCAGTGTATGTTGGTTTTTTAAGTCATTGATATAAGCAGTTAACCAGCTCCAAAACTCGTTATTAAACCAGTTTTTAGGATGTAACTTAATACTGATAACTGACGATGAGTTATCTATAAGCAATAGTTTTTTTACTTGCATAACTACCGCTTGATCGTGCAATAGCGCCTCACCTTCGTTATAAAATTGACTGATACTTTCTTGATTAAGTAATTGTTTATTTCCCCTGTCATTACTTTTAATTGATACGTAATGCTTAATAATAGCGCCGCTATCGAGCTCGTATACTGGTTGAAATAAAATAGCCAATTTTTGCTTTTTAATTCGTTGTGGTATTGAGTGTCTATCGAGCTTTTGGACATGACCATAATTTAACGCTAATTGGTGATAATGCTTAACTCGATTTTGCTGCGAAAGAGTAAGTGCCGACTTTGCCAACTGATACACCATAACCTGATCAGCCTCGGAATAATAAGTACATAAACCTACTTTTACATGCCTCTGTGCAGTTCTTGGCGCCAATACATGAGCGGCACTTACAATGCATTGATGTAAATATTTAGCGCAATTGAGTTTATCAATTGCATCAATCCCTGTGAGAGTAAAAGCGAAATTGCCTGCAGTTAATAACTTAACCGATATTTCAGTCGTATTAATAAAGTCTTTTGCCAATAAGACTTTAAGAGTCGCTTGTAAGTCAGTGTTTGCATCAAAATGACATTCACACTGAATAAGTGCAAATACATTATATTTAATTGTTTCCTGCACATTAGTTGTCGCTATTGGAGCGAGCTGTAAAGAACTCACTTTGGGTGCATAACGTACTTTCTTATTATTAAAGTACTGCTGACGTTTAGAGGTTATTGTGCTGTTTTTTATTGTTTTAGGCTTTTTAAAACGTCGAATGCAAAGCATAGCGAGCAAAAGAACCGCGTTTATTATTAAAAACAAATAGCTATAGCTATACCAAACTGGCCATGAGTAGAGCAAAATTCCTTTTGAGTTAGCGCTAAAATAATGTTTTTGTTTTTCTATATAAATAGAGTTTTTATTAGGGGCGAGCGTAAAAGGCGTATTTGCAATAAGTTGTTTTTCATTGGCCAATGGCTGTTGCAATTGCTTTGCTAGCTTTAAACCAACTTGCTCGTTTTGATGCTGTAAAACCAAACTTAAACCGCTATTAATAATCACTAGCAAGGCGATACACAGAGCAAAAAACAAAGCATTTGAATAATTGGTAAAGTGAAATTTACTGGCTTTCATAACCCACCGGCACATCAAATAAGTTATTAAAGTGTTGTCTACTATTTGCAATTGTACAAGCCAATAATAAAAGTTTAGCGAAGGTTTAAAAGTTAGTACTTAATGTTATAAACATTATATTTAGCCTTCAATTAGTTAACTAACCTGAGCTGCACATAA
>NZ_PNCV01000169.1:0-429 GCF_005886925.1 Pseudoalteromonas sp. S3260 | reverse complement strand
TTAGGGGCTGAAAACAAAAAAATAGTAAACAAGTCCTCATACAGCTTGAAATTGTAAAGCGCCATGAGCTGATTCAATTAGAGCGCTTATTTGAATCAGCCAAAGAGCAAATAACCTTGGACTATAAACCGATTATTGTTTTTACAACAAAAGATGGAATGACCCCGCATGTTGGCTTATTAGTTGATAAAGTAGAAGATAATATTGAATATAGACAAGAAGATATAAAACCTCTCGATAAGTTGACTGAAATAGGCTTTGATATTGATCCACAAACAAGAAATATGATGCATGGATTAATTAACCTCAGATCTGCATAAGAATTAAAGCCGAGTCACTTTAATACTCGGCTTTTTAGTCTGAAAGGTATAGGCAATTAATCCAGCCATTAAATTAACCATAAATGAGATGCAGCTGCGGTGCCTTGTA
>NZ_PNCV01000168.1:0-3498 GCF_005886925.1 Pseudoalteromonas sp. S3260 | reverse complement strand
CCCATGTCGGGCGTACACAAAGCATTTAAGAGTGATTCGCAACGCTTGCCGTTTTCGCTTCGCTCAAAGTATAGGCAAGCGCCGCTCACACCTTAATGCGGCGTTTCCAATGACCGCTCATGGCACAAAGCAGGCTTTGATTACTCAGTTTTATCTTTAAACTCACATAAATCTTCAATAATACAGCTGCCACATTTGGGCTTTCGTGCAGTACACACGTAGCGGCCATGTAAAATGAGCCAGTGGTGCACGTCTACTTTAAATTCTTTGGGGATAACTTTTTCGAGCTTTTGCTCAACCGCAACCACGTCTTTACCCATAGCAAGCTTAGTGCGGTTTGAAACACGGAAAATATGCGTATCTACAGCGATGGTCGGCCAGCCGAATGCGGTGTTGAGTACCACATTGGCAGTTTTACGGCCAACGCCAGGGAGGGCTTCTAGGGCTTCACGGTTCTCTGGCACCTCACCGTTATGCTGATCTACCAATATTTGGCACATTTTATATACATTGGCTGCTTTTGAATTAAACAAACCGATGGTTTTAATGTAATCACGCAGTGTGTCGTGGCCAATATCTAAAATAGCTTGCGGTGTGTTTGCCACTGGAAAGAGTTTTCGGGTGGCTTTATTTACCCCTACATCGGTGGCTTGTGCTGAGAGTGTTACGGCAACTAGCAACTCAAACGGGCTTGAATATTCAAGCTCCGTTTCAGGATGTGGGTTGTCATCGCGCAAGCGAGTAAGTATTTGGTAACGTTTTTCTTTATTCATGTAACTTAAAACGCATTAGCTTTATTAAGTTAATGCGTTTTCCCCTTAAGTTAAGCTAGTAACACGCGCTCTAGGGCCTTTTTCAGCTTCTGGCGGCGTTACTTGTTTTGATTTTATTTGTGCATCAATGACGTTTTTTGCGGCGATCAGCAGCCCAAGCCCTAAGAATGCGCCAGGTGGTAAAATGGCCAGTAAAAACTGGCTATCAAAGCTAAATACTTCGATGCGTAAAGCTGAAGCCCAAGGACCGAGTAATAAATCGGCGCCATCGAATAAGGTGCCTTGGCCAATCAGCTCTCGCATAGCGCCAAGTACAATTAGTACCAACATAAAGCCTAAGCCCATCATCAAGCCATCAAAGGCAGATAAATGCACTGGATTTTTAGAGGCAAATGCTTCAGCACGACCAATAATGGCGCAGTTAGTCACAATCAATGGAATAAAAATCCCTAAAGATTGATAAAGGCCAAAAGTGTAAGCGTTCATTATCAGCTGCACAATCGTCACAAAACCGGCAATGATCATCACAAACACAGGTATTCTAATATCTTTAGGTACCCAGTTACGCACTATTGATACAGTAATATTAGAGCCCACTAATACCAATAAGGTTGCTAAGCCTAAACCTAGCGCATTAGTAATCGTGGAGGTAACAGCAAGTAAAGGACATAAACCTAATAACTGTACTAAGGCGGGGTTATTTCCCCATAGGCCTTCTTTATAAAGGGTTTTTAATTCACTCATAGTGTTACCTCAGGGCAAGCATTCGCTGCTGCAAAAAGATCATCAAAGTTATTTTGTGCATACACTACCGCATTTTTAACTGAGCCAACTACAGCGCGAGGCGTAATGGTTGCGCCAGTAAATTGATCAAACTGACCGCCATCTTTTTTAACGGCCCAACGCGCGTCACTTTCGCTTTGTACTGTTTTTGAATTAAATGAGGTGATCCAGTCTGACTTTTTAATTTCAACTTTATCGCCCAAACCTGGGGTTTCTTCATGCTTAGTAACCCTTACACCAGCAACGCTGCCATCGCGATATACCGCGCTAAGTAAGTTTATATCGCCACTGTAGCCGCTAGGAGTGACATGACGAATGACTAATGCAACGGGTTCGTCATCTTTTCGGGCACGGTAAATTACTTGGTTGTCGTATGGCCCCAGTAAAGGGTCTGATATGATCACACAATCTTGAGAAAGTTCATTAGTGTACTTACTGTGCGGTAATACTTCTTGTAACTGGTTAGTTAATTGCAGTTGCTCTTGCTCTGCAATTTTATCGGCCGTTAACGAGTTTATAGTGGCCACTAATCCTGTTGTAAGGAGTGCGAAACCGCATAATATTGCGCCATTTTTTACCATTGAAGAAATAATCATTTTACTGCTCCATGGCCATAAGTTCTTGGTTGTGTGTAGTAATCAATCAGCGGTACTGCAATATTGATCAGTAATACGGCAAATGCAACCGCATCCGGAAAGCCACCAAATGTACGAATTAAATACACAATTAAACCAATTGCTGCACCATAAATAAGGCGACCTCGATTAGTGGTTGCAGCTGATACAGGATCGGTGGCGATAAAAAAGGCTCCCAGCATAGTCGCACCACTAAACAAGTGAAACACTACACCCGGCTCAGTGCCTGGCGAGGCAATATAACCAATTGCAGCGCATAGGCTTAAACTGGCAATAAAACTCACTGGTATATGCCAGTTAATCACTTTTGTTTTTAATAAATAAAGGCCACCGAGTAAAAAGGCTAAATTAACCCAACCCCAACCTAGGCCAACCCATTCATTAAATACCGGTTTTTGCATACTTTCAGTGACGGTAAGGCTATGAGCAATATCTGTTTTTAACGTATCAAGAGGGGTGGCCATCGTGCTGCCATCAATACCCACTCTGAGCTGATCTAAGCTGTATCCAAGAGTTGTAAAGTCACTAAATATTAGACTAAGCTGCTGGCTAAAAGTAATGCCCGTATTGAGTAACTCTGTAACCGGTAACCAGGCAGTCATTTGCACAGGGAACGACACTAATAAAAGCACATAGGCTGCCATTGCAGGATTAAATAAATTAAAGCCTAAACCACCATAAAGTTGCTTAACAATAACAATGGCAAACAAACACCCTATAACAATAACCCACCACGGCGCTAAAGGTGGAATACTAATCGCTAACAGCACGCCGGTTAGCCATGCGCTGCCATCGCTTAATGAAGGCCAAATAGGGCGCTTACGCATTAGCATAATGGCTGCTTCAAATGCGCTTACACACACTAATGCTAATAATAATTGGATAAGTACACCGGTACCAAAAAATACAACTTGTGCAATAACACCAGGAATACAGGCCGCAATCACAGTTAGCATTAACCGTGTCACAGACTTGTGACTATGATTGTGGGGTGAACTGGCCATGGTTAGTTTCATGACTGATCGTTTCCTTCTTTTTGTTGCTTTTTAGCTTTAGCACGGGCAATGGCGGCGGCTACGGCGGCTTTTTTCTTCGCTTGAGCTGTTTGCTCTGAACCGTTAGAAGATTCATCGTTGCCTTGTGGCTCAGCATTTTCATTCTGTTGTGCTAATGCATTAGCTTGCGCTGCTTTCTTAGCTTTAGCACGGGCAATAGCAGCAGCTACTGCCGCTTTTTTATCATCTGCAGCCGGTGCTGGTGATTCACTTTCTGTGTCATCGCTTGGCGCTTGCTCATTGGCTTGTGCT
>NZ_PNCV01000167.1:0-553 GCF_005886925.1 Pseudoalteromonas sp. S3260 | reverse complement strand
AGGTGGGCCATTATCCCCTTTGCTTTCCAACATCTTACTCGATGAATTAGATAAGAAGCTAACCTACAAACACCTTAAGTTTGCACGTTACGCTGATGATATAATCATTTTAGTAAAAACGAAAAGCGAAGGACTCATAATCCAGCGGGAAATTACTGCGTTCATCACTCAGCGATTAAAACTCAAAGTGAATGAATCGAAAAGTCGAGTCGGTCCCGTATCAGGCTCGAAATTTCTCGGGTTTACCTTCCGTTACGCTCAAGTGCAGATCCACGAACAGGCGCTAAAGAAATTCAAAGCAAATGTAAGAGAACTCACTAACCGCAACTGGGGGATCTCAATGACCCTACAAATTCATAAACTCACACAGTATTTGCGCGGCTGGGGGAACTACTACCTAATAGCCAACGCTTATCAGCTAACGGTGGATTTAGATCACTGGATCCGACGTAGGATAAGAATGTGCTACTGGCGGCAATGGCGTAAACCTCGCACCAAAGTACGCAGTTTAATGAAATTGGGTGTTAGCGAACGACTCGCCATAGCCTGTGGT
>NZ_PNCV01000166.1:0-9699 GCF_005886925.1 Pseudoalteromonas sp. S3260 | reverse complement strand
ACTTGATAGCCCGTAGCCCGTTTTTACCCTAGTCCTTGCCGCACATACTTCAAATACGCTTCTAAACTGTGTTGCCACAGTGTGCTGGCTTCATTTAACGAGTTATTTAATGGTTTTTTATCTAGTAAGCGTCGCTCAATTTTTTTTAGAGCTAGTCCATAGCTATTAAAACCAAGTTGCATAGCGGTGCTAGCTTGGCGATGTAATAACTTAATGCATTGCTCGGGGTCTTGCTCTAATAAAGCTTGGCAACGGCTCAGCTTATTACGAGCAGAAAGAATAAATTCATTATAGATAGAAGATACTTCATCAATACTAAAAGAGCTTGTCAGGGTGTCTGTTGCGGTTTCATCATATAACGTATCAATCAGCTCGACGACAATGCTAGCGGTTTGTGTTGACTGTGAATCACTCAATGCTTGGCGTAGTTTTTCTTGCTTTAATGGCTTGCCAACAATGTCTTTAATACCCAGTGCTAAGTATTCTTTGATTTCATCAGGGCTCAAACTGGCGGTAAAGGCCAGCACCGGAGTTCGCTGATTTTTATGCTCCACTCGTTTGAGTGTTTTTAGCACTTGCTGCCCTGTTAAATCGGGTAAGTTCATATCAAGTAACACCACATCAAAGTGGTATTTTTTCATCAACTCAATCGCACTTTTGCCATCTTTAGCGAGCTTAATTTTATGCTCGTCGTCAGCCATAAATTCAACAGCTATTTTTTGGTTTAAATCTAAATCTTCAACAAGTAACACATCAAGCCCAGTTAAATAATCCTTACTTTGATGGCGCTGCTCTACAAGGCTAAGTTCACCTATGGCTAGCGTCATGTTAAAGCTAAATACGCTACCCACTCCCAGCTCACTGGTGATTTCTAGTTGGCTATTAATTTTATCGAGAAGGCGACTGGTTATAGCTAGTCCTAGGCCTGTTCCGCCTTTTTCCTTACCGGCGCTGCTTTGAATGTAGGGCTCAGTTAAGTAATCAATTTCATCTTTTTCAATACCCGGGCCCGAATCGAGTACACTTACTTTAAGAGTATGATCGAGCTGAGTTTCATTAATTAAATCAATCTGTACTTTTACTGTGCCGGTGTCGGTAAATTTAATCGCATTACCAACAAGATTAATAATGATTTGTCTGAGCTTTTGTTGGTCGCAGTAATAACAGGCTTTATCAGGGATGTTACAGGCAAGCTCAAATTTAAGCTGTTTTTGTTCGGCCAGAGGACTTAACAGCAGGCATAAGTTTTGTAGCCAAGTTTTGAACTCTATGTCTTCTTCGTACAAGGCTTCGTCATGCTGATCCAAGCTTGCGTATTCCAGCACTTTATCTACTAGTAAGTTGAGTGACTCAGCTGAGTTGATAATGGCTTCGCAATAAGCTTTATTGCGGCTGTCGCTGGTTTGATTTAATACCAGTTGTGCACTGCCTAATATGCCGTTTAGTGGTGTGCGTATTTCATGACTGATGGTGGATAAAAACAGTCCGCGAATTTCTAAATCTTTATGAGCTTTTTCGGTGAGTTTATTAAGTCGTAATTCCCTGCGCTCATTACATAACAACGCCATACCTGCAGCATAGAACATGGGGGCAATAACACTATTTAAAAATAACAGTGAGTTAAACCATGAATTTAAAATGGCATCCTGTTGTGCAATGTCATCCATAAATAGGCTTCGGGTAATAAAACTTGCTGCAACTAAAGTTAAAATAATTATGTAAACAATACTGGCGTTAGGGTAGGGTTTTCGCGCATATTTTATAAATATAAATAATAAAAAAGTGGCCTCTACAATATGCTGCAAATCAGAAATATATACCCGTGAGCGCATTGAGGGCTGTAAAAATGTGAAATAAACAAGCAGCAAAGCGCTGAGCGCTGTAAATAGGCAAACAAACTTAAGGCCACGACCATGATAATTTAAAAATTGACTCAGTGACAAACAATGCACAATAGAAGCTAAAAACATCATGTTATTAGCAAGGGTAATGGCAATCTGATCAGGAATTTTGCCTATTAGTGCAAAACTAACAATGGCAGTTAATAGCAGTAAAGGATAGAAAATATAAAGTAACGTGCCGGGAACATGCTTATTGGTACGCCAGGTTAAAAAGTTCAGTAGCGTCATCACTGTCATAACGGCGATACTGGCAAAATAAAGCGTAAATGAGTCGAGCATTAAGACCCCAACAGCGTTTTTTAAAGAAGATATAAAAACAGGCACTTAAAGTGCCTGTATGGTATTTATTCAAACAAACGTTAACGAATTTCGTCAGGAATGTTTTGTTGTGCCCAAGAAAGTAATTCAATACGGTTACGACATTTAGTTTTTCTAAATGCACTGTATAAATGAGTTTTAACCGTATGCGGGCTAATACTTAACTCTTCAGCAATTTCTTTATTTTTAGAGCCATTACTCATTAACGAGATAATTGCTTTTTCACGCTTCGTTAGCTTTATTGGTTCAATATCACCATCAGTTAGCTTATGCAGCGCATCTTTATTAAATTGCAGCATGCGGTTAAGCGCATTACACATAATGCCACGACGATACCAAAGCTGATCTTCGAGTAATAAACGAATCCCTTTCATGAGTACATCGGCATTATCTGTGGTGTAAAATACACCACGAATACCGCTAAGTAATGCGCGATTAGCAAGCTCTGGGTTTTCATCTAAATTGAACAACACAATATCGCACTTGATGCGTAAATTAACGAGTTGCTCTTTTAGCTTTGTCCATGCGTCTTTACTTGATGTTTCAATGAACAATAAGCGAGTACCTACCGGAACATCTAAAATATTTGTACCCGTAGTTACGTCAAGGCCTTGCGTTTTTAACAATGGCTCTAAAACGTTAATACCAATAGTGTTAATTGGTTCTTCATCTAACAACAAAAAGGCTGAACTGCTCATGTTTTTTTACTCATTTATAAAGCTGGCTAATTAATTTTACCACAATCCCTACACACCTTTTGTATTAGAGAATCATTATTTCACTGGAGAAAAGGTGCGATTTCCGATTATTTAAACATAAAATGTTGCAAATAAGTAATTGTTTTTTTTCGTGTAGTAAGAAAAACGCCGTATTTTTGATTTTTTTAAACTAATCTAAGATTTAACTAAGCACTATAGCGCCGTTTTTTTAGTTTCTTGGTATGGAGGCCAGCCCATTTCTTTACCTGCGAGCATATGTAAATGTATGTGATACACAGTTTGGCCACCATGTTCATTACAGTTCATCACAACGCGGTAGCCGTCATCGCTAAAGTTGTGTTGCTTGGCCAGTTTTGCAGCGACCGTGTATAAATTACCAACTAAATGTGAGTTTTCATTATTTATATCATTTATAGTGGCAATTGGTTGCTTGGGAATAATTAATACATGAAATGGCGCTTGAGGATTAATGTCTTTAAACGCTAGCGTGTCATCGTCTTCGTAAATAATATCTGCTGGAATTTCGCGATTAATAATTTTAGTAAAAATAGTCTCTTGGCTCATAATGATGACTCTAATTTATTTGATTAATATATGTGTCACTAATGACAAATTTTGCTAGCAGTGTCAAACTGAAATCAACTAAAGGAGTAATTATGCGTAAATCAATATTATTAGGCAGTGTAGCGGCGCTCTTAGTGAGTGCATCAAGTTTGGCAGAAAATATTCACTTTCCTGAGGAATTTGTTCCTTTGCAAGTGGGTGAACGAATAATTGAAAGTTCGCTTTTTAGTCGTGTTGATGATGTTGAATTAGCACCGGGTACTTATCAGCTAAAACTTAAATACACAGATTTATATGACTTAGGTTATGACGATCATGAAGTGATTGAATCAGAACCTTTTTGGGTGAATGTAACCATTGAAGCGGGTAAAGATTACACCTTAGTATTTAATCGTGCTGAAAATGCGGTAGCGGCAAAAGTATTTGCTGAGGCACCGCAAGTGAGTTTAAAAGCAAAAGGCAGCACCTTAGCTAAGCCATTAAATATTATTGCCGAACGACAAGTTCAAAGCGCACAGTTTAAACAGCAAACAACAGCAATCTCAGCGGGCCCGCAAAAACCGAGTCGTCCCATTAAACCGATTACGCCAATTAATGGAAAAGGCATGCCAAGTGCGGCAAATATGCTCGACTTTTGGTGGCAACAAGCAACGCTCGCTGAAAGGCAGGCCTTTTTAGATAAAGTAACAAAATAATTAAGCATTAAAAAGGGCCAAATTGGCCCTTTTTAGTTTATTGGTAACGCTATTATTTATTCAAATAACGCGTCAATGGTACCTTGTGCAAGTGGGTGATAACCCGGACGTGCTTTTAAGTACACGCTTTGTGCCCAGTCTTTTTTACCATGTGTAATAAGTGCTTTGTAAAGTGGCACTATTAGCTTACGACGACCAATACCCGATAAGTGTTTATCAAGCGCAGGGTAAATCGGTTGGTAACCGTTACCCACTGCTAGCATGTACCATGCAAATGCGCGTTCTGCGTTAGTTGATTGGGTTAAGTTAAACTCGCCGTCTAATTCAGTCATTTTTTCAATGCTTAAATCGCGCGGTAGGTTATTTAAAAAGTGCAGCCACTCATGCACTGTCCAATTTGCAGTAGGTAATTGTGCGGCAGTTGTATCCCCCTTTAACCATGCTTGTGTTGCAGCATCTACTTTATCGAACGCATCAGAGGTAGGGTTAGGTGCATCACTTGGTAAACCTGGCTCAAAAATCCACTCGTTCACTTTATCCATGCTCACTACACCAGGGTACTTTTCAATTAAGTTAGCTTTGATGTAAGTCACAAATTGCGCAGTGGTTAGTGATTTAAACGCAAATTCATTAAAGTAAGTTTTAACAAAGTCATCAAACTTATCACGGCCATATTTTTCTTCTAGGTAGATTAAAAATAGCTGACCCTTTGTGTAAGGCACTGAGCTAAACGCATCATCCGGATCGCGGCCATTAAGTTTTAAATTAAGGCGAGTGTCTGGTGCATCAATGGTTTTAAGTTGCGCACGCAGACCAGCAGCATCAAGCGCTTGCTCCATTACTGCACGGTCGCGACCAAATACTTCTTCCATAATGCGGTTTTCAACGTAAGAGGTAAATCCTTCGTTTAACCATAAGTCTTCCCATGTGGCATTGGTTACTAGGTTACCAGACCAAGAGTGAGCAAGCTCATGTGCAATCAGGTTAACTAGGCTTTTATCGCCAGCAACAACGGTTGGGGTAATAAATGATAGACGCGGGTTTTCCATGCCACCAAATGGGAAGCTAGGCGGTAGCATAAGTAAGTCATAGCGACCCCAAGCATATTCACCATACATCGCATTGGTTTTGTCGATCATCGCTTGGGTGTCATTAAATTCAGCAACTGAGGCATCCAAAATAGTCGGTTCAGCAAAAATACCGGTTTGTTTAGACATCGCTTTAAATTCTAAGTTACCAGCACCAATCGCAATTAAGTAAGGCGAAATTGCTTGTGGCATATTGAAGTGGTAATCACCGTCTTTATAAAGGGCATCTTTATTATCGGCACTCATTACCGCACGCACATCTTCAGGGGTATGAATACGTGCAGAATAAGTCACACGCATTGCCGGTGTATCTTGCACAGGGATCCAACTACGTGCATGTATCGCTTGCGATTGACTATACATAAACGGGTGCGTTTTACTGGCTGTTTGCTCTGGCGTTAACCACTGTAAGCCCGACGCTTCTGGGCGACTGTTGTAGTAAATACGGACTTTTTCAGCTTGGCTTTTAAATGTAATGGTTAGTTTTGAGCCTTTAACATCGTCGCGATTAGCAAGGTTAAAACTGGCTTTATGCCAATTGCCATTGGCTGTTTGATACATCACTTTATCAATATCAAGATCGCGGGTATCAAGTACTAGCTTTGTGCTTTTCGCGTTTTGCCATTGTAGCGTATGCTCAACAAAACCTTCTAATTGCTTGTCGGCAAAGTCGATGTCTAAATCAAGGTTTAAATGCGTGGTGATAACATCATCAAGGTTGGCGTAGGAATTTTGATCAATTGCGCTAGCCATTGCTTGCGAGCACATACCGGCCATAGCGAGGCTTAAAAAAAGAGGTTTGATTTTCATAATTACCTTGAGTACAAATAAAAAAGTACCCGTTTTATAACATGATTGCCACAGTGGGTTGAACAATTTTTACAAGCTGATGCGCAATTTGCGACGATGAGTTAAACTAGAGAGATTAATTACTGGTATCTTTAGGACCCTTGTGGCGCACTCATTACAACCCCTACATACATTTGCATTAAGTAGCCAATGCCAAAATTTTATTGAGATCACCGACTCAGCGCAGCTTCAAACTCAGAGCTTTAACGCGCCTTTTTGTCTGTTAGGGGAGGGCAGTAATACCATTTTTTTAAATGATTATGCTGGCACGGTTATTAAAATGGCGACCCAAGGAATTAATATTACTGAACGGGAAAATGATTTTTTAGTCAGTGCGGCTGCCGGTGAAAATTGGCATCAATTAGTGACTTACTTGCTTGAGCAAAGCATAGCAGGGTTTGAAAATTTAGCACTCATACCTGGCACAGTCGGTGCTGCGCCAGTGCAAAATATTGGTGCCTACGGTGTAGAAATAGCACAATTTATAGAAGCTGTTGACTATTTTGATATTAATAGCAACTGCTTCAAATCTTTAACTAATCAGCAATGCCACTTTGCTTATCGTGAATCGGTTTTTAAACACGCGTTAAAAAATAAAGCGGTGATCACCCAGGTGCACTTTAAACTGCCAAAAATATGGCAACCAGTACTCAGTTATGGACCGCTACAACAACTAAAAAATCCGACGCCACAGCAAGTATGTGAGCAGGTGATACAAACACGCAATAGCAAACTCCCAGACCCTTATAAACTAGCTAATGCTGGGAGTTTTTTTAAAAACCCAATTATTACGAGTGCTGCGTTAGTGCCGTTACTTGCGCAGTTTCCTGAGTTACCTCATTACCCACACGGAGCCGGTCATCATAAAGTCGCAGCGGGATGGTTAATAGAACAAGCGGGGTTAAAGGGATATAAGATTGCCGGTATTGAAGTGCATCAGCAGCAAGCTTTGGTGCTCGTTAACCATGGTCACAGTACAGGGGATGATTTGATCAGCATGATCACCCATATTCAAAACACTGTTTTAGCGCGCTATAACATAAGCTTAGAACACGAAGTGCGGTTAATTGATCAACACAATGAATGCTATATCTCTTTGGAGCAATCAGCATGAAAGCACCTGATGGAAACAAGCTGGCTATTTTAAATGCGCTTAATAAAGGCGGGTTTGTCTCTGGGCAAGCTTTAGGAGAGGAATTAGGGATTAGTCGTGCCGCTGTTAGTAAACACATTCAAAGCCTACAAGCTATGGGCTTAGATGTATTTAAAGTTACAGGTAAAGGCTATTGCTTAAATAACCAAGTAGGGTTACTTAATCAGGAAAAAATACAACAGCTTTATGCTGAGTTAGGGCAAAATACCGCTAATATTGAAGTGCAGCCGCTCATTGATTCAACCAACAGCGAACTAATGCGCCGCATTCAGGCTAAAACACCACTTCAGTCGGGCACGGTAATCGTTGCCGAAATGCAGCAAGCAGGTCGGGGGCGTCGAGGGCGTGTATGGCAATCGCCATTTGGTGCCAACTTATACTACAGCTATTTTTGGCGATTAGATGATGGTTTACAAGCCGCTATGGGTGTATCGATTGCTGTTGGTTTAGCGGTGTATGATGCGATAAAAGCACTTTATGGTATTGATGTAGAGTTAAAATGGCCAAACGACATTTACATAAACAAACAAAAGCTCGCTGGCGTATTAGTTGAATTAGACGGGCAACCACAAGGGCCGTGTCAGTTGGTGATAGGAATTGGTATTAATTTAAATATGCCACAAAGTGCCAGTCAGCACATTGACCAAGCATGGACAGATTTAAGTCAGCACACCCAGCAGCTAGATAAAAATCAATTAGTAGCTTCATTAACTTATTGGTTAGAGCAGCGCTTAGCGCAATATCGCGAGAACGGCTTACAAACTATGTATCAACAATGGAATGCATTAAATGCGTTTGCAGGCGAGCAGGTAGAGCTTAATACTGGGCATCGTAGTTGGCGTGGCATTTGTGAAGGTATAGATGCGCACGGTGGTGTACGTATTCGCCAAGACGGCGAAGTAAAAAGTTATTATGGCGGCGAGATTTCATTAAGAAAGGCGCAAGCATGAGATTGTTAATTGATGTAGGTAATACTTCACTCAAAGCCGTATTGTGGGAAAACGGGCAAATACAGCCATGTGATATTAATAATATTTCATGGCAGCAAATTACGGTTGTTATTTACGCTTGTGTTGGTCGTAGCGAGTTACTTAAACAATTATTAGCGCAAGCCAAAACGTATAATATTGATTGTTTTGAGGCTACGGTTAGTAGTGAGCTTAGTGGGTTACGCTGCGCGTATCAGCAAGTAGGTAATTTGGGTATAGATAGATGGTTGGCACTTATTAGCGGTTATACGCTTTACCCTAATATGGCTGCTATTGTTGTTGATGCTGGCACGGCTACCACCATAGACGTTCTCAATAATGATGGGCAGCACTTAGGTGGTTGGATACTACCAGGGCTTGATTTAATGACCTCATCACTCACTCAAAATACTCAGCGCGTATTTGATGATGAAAACACGCCATTTGCTAATGAGCTTGGCAAAAACACTCCTAACGGATTAAGAAATGGTGCTTTAGTGGCAACTATTGGCGCAATTGAGCAAGCAAGGCTGCATTTAAATACAAAAAATAGCCTCTTAATTTTTGCTGGTGGTTATGGTCAGCTATTACAAGGGCATTTTTCACAGAGTATTTTCGACCCAATGCTAGTAATGAAAGGCTTAAATTACTGGTATGAGTTAGCTAAAAAGAGTTAAAAACAACAAAAAAACCGCTTTTTGCGCGAATAGTGAGCATTTAAAGCATTAAATCACATTTTTTTTAATTTTTTGGTTGCATCCCAATAAACCTTACTCTAGAATCTCGCCCCGTACTAAAGCAGTGCCGACTTAGCTCAGCTGGTAGAGCAACTGACTTGTAATCAGTAGGTCAACCGTTCGACTCGGTTAGTCGGCACCACTTTCCTTTTACCGGAAGTGCTTAGTAAAGAATTATCGTGGAGGGGTTCCCGAGCGGCCAAAGGGATCAGACTGTAAATCTGACGGCTCAGCCTTCGCTGGTTCGAATCCAGCTCCCTCCACCACTTTATTCTAGACGGTTAGAGGTAGTTTAAGAACAGGTTCCTTAAAGCGGGCATCGTATAATGGCTATTACCTCAGCCTTCCAAGCTGATGATGCGGGTTCGATTCCCGCTGCCCGCTCCAATTTGATGATGCTGATATAGCTCAGTTGGTAGAGCGCACCCTTGGTAAGGGTGAGGTCGGCAGTTCAAATCTGCCTATCAGCACCAGTCAATCGAATCGCCTTAAACACTTCCTTTATCTGTCAGAAAAAACTATTTGAAATTTGAAAAAATTAACTTAATCTACCTATGGTGGATTATTTTCATATGTAATCTAGATACACAAAACTGATAGGTTCCGTCATGGCAAAAGAAAAGTTTGAACGCGTAAAACCGCACGTAAACGTTGGTACAATCGGCCACGTTGACCACGGTAAAACTACACTAACTGCAGCAATCACT
>NZ_PNCV01000165.1:0-5483 GCF_005886925.1 Pseudoalteromonas sp. S3260 | reverse complement strand
AGGTTAAAGGTTAAAGGTTAAGCGAATAGCATAACTTTAAGCTTTTTGGTTTTAACCCTTTAATTGTTATATTTACCCAAAAAACAGTAAGTTGGCACCCAACGCAGACGTGGGGTAAACCTGCTAAAAAATAGAACCGGTAACGGATTCAGTGTAACTACCGGTGTTTAGTTTTTCTAACCAAATATCTAATACCTAATACCCAATACCTAATACCTAATACCCAATACCTAATACCTAATACCTAATACCTAATACCTAATACCTGTACTTAGCTCTCAATCTCTCGACAGGTTATATTTTTTCATTTTTTCGACCAGAGTGGTTCGCCTTACACCTAACACTTCAGCAGCACGGGCGACAACGTAATCAAAGCGCTCTAATGCCTGTGTGATTAAGTTAATTTCAAGCTCAGCTAAGTACTCTTTAAGCTCAATACCTTCATCGGGCAATAAACCAGGTGCAGCCTGAACAAAATCATCTTCTAGATCTATTTCATCTTCGCTAAATCCGCCACTAAAAATATCATTAAAGGCATCACGCTCCATCAGCTCTTCTGGGTACTGTGGCTCATAGGCTTCAACTTCAATGTAGCGGTATTTATTGGGTAAATCAGGAACATCCACAACCTTATCTGGAAACATAATAACCATGCGTTCAACAAGGTTCGCCAGCTCACGAATATTACCCGGCCAAGAATGCTCTTTTAAACTATCAATAGCACGCTCTGTAAACTTAGCCGTAGTACCGCTTTGCTCATTTACGCGGCGCATTAGCTCTTTAAGTAGCAAAGGGATGTCTTCTGCGCGTTGAGCAAGAGATGGACTCTCAATAGGAAAAACATTTAAGCGATAGTATAAATCTTCTCTAAATGAGCCTTTTTCTATCATGCTTTCAAGGTCACGGTGGGTTGCAGCAATCACACGCACATCAGCTTGAATCGCTTTGGTACCACCAACGCGCTCATAGCTACGCTCTTGTAGTACACGTAGTAACTTAACCTGCATTTGCAGCGGCATATCACCAATTTCATCTAAAAATAGCGTGCCACCTTGCGCTAACTCAAAACGGCCTTTTCGTGCTGAAATAGCCCCAGTAAACGCGCCTTTTTCATGACCAAATAGTTCACTTTCTAGTAGCTCTGCAGGAATTGCCCCACAGTTTACTGGTACAAATGGGCCTTTGTTACGCTTAGAAAGCAGATGTACGTTACGAGCAACTACTTCTTTACCTGTGCCCGACTCTCCTAAAATAAGTACGTTAGCATCGGTTTTAGCAACTTGAGTAATTAAAAAGCGTAAATCTTTTACGGCTTTGGTTTCACCTACAAGGCCATCAAAGGTGCTTTTTTCTTTGTTATGTTTATGCTCGTGAGGCAACATGCGCTGATATTGCTGACAGTCATGTAATAGCTGGGTCGTTACTTCATGAGTAAATGGCTCACATATCAATCCCACAACATTAGCGAGACTCAGTAGCGGTTTAAGCGTTTCACCAATGAGTAAAAAAGGGAAAGTCGGATAGCGTTTAATTAAACTTTCATGGTCTAAAGATTGCAGCGCCCCTAATACCACAATACATTCTTTATTTTGATAGTGACTACATGCCTGTTCAAAGTCAGCTTCTGTTTGCAACTGTACCGCCTCACCAATAAAAGTAAGGGATGCATATAATCCAATAGAGCGATTATTATTATTATCTAAAATTAAGATCATTTTTTAGCGAGCCATTTATTTCACTAATTTGTTTTATTAATCAAATTGTAAGCCAGTTGGATTTTGATGCAAGTAATAGCGGCGATTTTTTGACATTAACGCCAAAAAACAGACACATCAAGTAAATACCACCCCTTAAAGGCTAGGTAATTAGTACTGGAATGAAAATAATTAGTTAACAAAATGCTGCCACCCTCTTTATTAAGCAAGTTCATCCTGTATTATTATTATATTTATAATTAATTTAAATTGTTTACTTAAGTTGTGACCATAAATGCCGATACATAAATAAGCGAAAATGCTTGGCATTAATATTGCTTTATTCTTATAGAAGTATAAAAGCTATATTGATTTTTTATATAAGTTTTTATAATAGCTTTCACATAATTTTATTGCTTTAAATTTTAGGATTTTCCATGGCTCACATCTCAGTAAAAAAATACGGTCAAGTTCGCGCTAGTAGCATTGCCGAAATGACTCCTTACGAACAAATAAACCTTATATTTAGTAATATTATCGGCCGTTTAGCAGCTACAAAAGGGTTTATTGAGCGCAAAGAAATAGCTAAAAAAGGTGAAAACATATCAGCCTGTATTTTGTTATTTGGTGCCTTGCAAGACTCTTTAAACTTAGAAGTAGAGCAAGACCCAAGCATTTCTAACAACTTATTGGCATTATATGATTACTGCCAACGCCGCTTAGTACAAGCAAATATCAACAATGATGTTGAAGCACTTACAGAGGTTTCGGGTATTGTTAAAGAAATTAAAGAGGGTTGGGAGGGTATTCCTGCCGACCAACGTATGCCGGCTATTTAATAACTATGCCAAAAAAGTCAACACAAGCCGCAGAGCAAATTAAACAATTACTCTGCGAGCTTCAAGCTCAAGTTAATAGCAACAGGGCCGATGGTGCTGCTAATTCGCTTGAGTTATTAAATAAACACTTAGTAAATTGGTGCGAAAGTACCTCACCGCCAAGTGTTGATGAGTTAAGTGTACTGCAAACGCAAATTAATATGATTTTAGCAACCGCAGAAAACCAAAAAGTAGAGTCGTTTAATGCGATACTCAAACATAAAAAGTCGGATAAAGCCATAAACGCTTATAAGTCGACTTAACAGTAAAAACCAACCCTTAGCATACCATCACCAAGCACACTAAGTGGCACACAATAAAAAGGCCGCTAAGTTAAATACTTAGCGGCCTTTTTAAATCAATAATACATATTATTTAGACTGCCTTACCACACCTGGCATATTGTCTAACTGCGCTTGAATATAGCTACTGGTTGAATTTAAGCCTGCCACCAATAAATCCATACTATTGTACTGCGCGTACAAGCGCGACTCTAGTGACTCCATTTTACGCGCAAACGACACGCGCTCGTCATCAATATCGCGCAGCTGCCCTTCTTTACTTTCTATTCTGTTTTGAATTAAACCATCTGACTTAGTATAAAAGTTCATTAACTCATCAAACGATTGGGCAAAACCACCTTCGTCAGTATTTTTACCTACAAAAAACTGCTGCACTAAATCAACATCATTTTTTACTTGCTCGTCTAAGCGTTCGCTATCTAAGCTTAACTTACCGTATCTGTCGGCTTCAACACCCAACTGCGATAGCGATAAAGAGTTACCATCGCCCAAGTCAACACTGTTGGTAATTTCTTGCCTTAACTTTGACATAACACCACGTAGCAGAGAATCACCCGCCATTACGCCAGCGCCATCCTCGCCAGATTTACCTAAATTCTTACTTAGCTCTAACAGCTCATTGTAACTTTTAACAAACCCATCAAGTCCAGCTTTAATATTATTGTTGTTTTCTTTTACTGTTAATGTACTTACGTCATCATCAATACCTTGGGTTTTTTTAGCCGTAATATCTACGCCATCAATAACACTTTTAAACTCGTTCGTACTACTTGAAGTAATTAAAGTACCATCAATGGTTATGTGAGCATTTTGCGCCGCATTTACCTCAGTTAAATTAGTCGTATGGTTTGCAGGGGCCGCATCAGACACGTCATAGGCTAAGCGAGAGAGCCCGCCTACATCGGTATTGTTACCATCGCTATCTTGTACGGTAATGGTAATGGCGTTTTCTTCACCGGTTTGTTTACTGGTTAAAACCAAATGTTGACCTGCATCACTGGTTACTATCGTTGCTACCACAGAGTCATTAGAGTCAGAGCCAGTGTATGGGCCGTTATTTATTTGGTCTCTTAAATCTTCCAGTGTATTAGTAGGCGACAGCACAGTCGAAAAACTGTTATCTCCAGAGCTAATAGTAATCACACCACCACCAATCGCCTCATCGGCAGCAAATGCAGGAGACGATAACTTATGGGCTTGTGCCAGTGCATCAACTTTTACATTATAACTGCCTGGCTCGGCGTCTTTGTTTGAGCTAAGAGATATAAAATCATCATTACCCGATGCTGTGCGCTTTTGGTAGTTATCGACCTTGCCAAGCGCGGTCATAGATTCTTGCACTTTTACAAGTGCCGCCTTAAGTGCACCCACAGCGGAAATATCGGTAGTTAAGTTAGCTTCTTTTCTATTTAAACGTGATTCAAAAGGCGCTTTTTCGGCATTTACCAATGCACCTACAATTTCTGATACTTGTAAGCCTGAGCCTAACCCTGTAAACGAAATAGCCATATTACCCTCTTTAATAACTATTTAAATGAAAAATTAAGCCACCATTTAGGCGCTATACAGTGTGATCTATCAATAAGCCCGCAGTTTCAGATAACTTAGACACTAAATTTAACACCTCTTCCGATGGATATTGTTTAATAATATCGCCAGTGTCTTTATCTAGCACTTTAATTACATCGCGGCCAGAGTCCTCGTCTACCTGAAACTGTAAGCTACGGTTCATTTCACCCATAAACTCCTGCAATTGCTGCGCCATTTTTTCTAGCTGTTCACGCTCTAACGGCTGAGCAGTTACTTCTTGATTATTTTTTTCGTATTGATTTTGCTGTAATCGTTGCTGATTTTGTGTATCAGCTTGCTTTACATCGTCAACAGCGCGTTCGGTTAGCGAACTAGCCGCTTGACCAACTACTTTATCTTCACCCGCAAGCGGAGTTGGTAATGTAACTTCTGCATTGGAATTAATGGTATTCATAACAGATTCCTATTTATTAGTTAATTAAACAATAGCTCAATTAAAACCCTTAAACCACAAAAGGAGGTAGCTAAAGCCACCTCCTTTTTTGTAAAACTAATACTGACTTTATGTACTAGCTAGCTAACCATTAAGCTATTACTTTAACTTATTAACCTAATAAGCTAAGTGCTGCTTGTGGTAACTGATTCGCTTGCGACAAGATTGACGTACCTGCCTGTTGCAAGATTTGGTTCTTCGTCATGTTAGCTGTTTCAGTCGCAAAGTCAGTATCTTGAATACGGCTACGTGATGCTGATACGTTTTCTTGAATATTCGAAAGGTTACTGATTGTATGGCCAAAACGGTTTTGAACCGCACCTAAATCGGCACGTTGGCTATCTATTTGTGCTAGCGCATCATCAATTATATCAATTGCACTTTGTGAACCTAACTCTGTTGTTAAATCAATATCTTGAACAGTATCGCCTGTGGCTACAACAGTAACAGCACTAGCAGAGCCATCAGTTACAGTAAAATCAGCTTTTGAAGATAAAGTTATGACTTCCGTTGTAGCTGAAGCTGTCGCTGAATCTGTTGGAGTTGTTTCATCCAAGCTGGTCGCAGTCGAAGCGCTATCAGTAAA
>NZ_PNCV01000164.1:0-10645 GCF_005886925.1 Pseudoalteromonas sp. S3260 | reverse complement strand
TAAAGAGAGATGGTATCTACGCTGGGCTTTTTTATGTCTGCCACTTTCAAAGCTCTTTAGTGATTTGTTTATTTAATCATTTAACTTTAATAAATCATTTTTATAGATTGTATCAATCGGTTTATTTCGCACACGGTTTTTAGCCCCTCTACTATACTATTCGCACTGCTTAGTCATTCAAGCTTTGTAAACAACAACTTGAATGGAGTAAAAGCTCACTAATTTTTAAATTATTAGATTCTATTTTTAATAATAGTAATACGCTTTGTATATAACGAAATTCGTTAACTTTAAGGAAGCTGACAATGAAAAACCGATCATTTACTAAAAAAGCACTTGTTGGATTTATAAGTATGGCACTTATGTCTGGCTCTGCTTTTAGCCAAGAAAAACCACAAATGTCTAAGCCACAAGGTGCTGTTGGCATGGGTGAGGCTAAAATGGGCGCAACCAGAACAAACCAATTTTGGTGGCCAGATCAACTAAACCTATCTCCTCTTCGTGATCATGATCTACGTTCAAACCCTTATGGTGCAGACTTTAATTATGCAGAGGCATTTAACAGCCTAGATTTAGACACAGTAAAAAGTGATATTGACGCCCTACTTACGCAATCTCAAGACTGGTGGCCAGCGGATTTTGGTAACTATGGCCCATTTTTTATTCGTATGACATGGCACAGCGCAGGCACCTACCGTACGCTTGATGGCCGTGGTGGCGCAGGCGGTGGTCAACAACGTTTTGAACCGCTTAACAGCTGGCCAGACAACGTAAGCCTAGATAAAGCACGCCGTTTACTTTGGCCAATTAAACAAAAATACGGAGAAGCACTTTCATGGTCAGACTTAATCGTATTAGCAGGTAACGTTGCTCTAGAAAACATGGGATTTGAAACCTATGGTTTTGCCGGCGGGCGAACTGACGACTGGGAACCAGACATGGTTTACTGGGGTCCAGAAGTAGAAATGCTTGCCAGCGACCGTGAAGATGCTAGCGGCAAATTAGAACGCCCATTAGGTGCAACGCACATGGGTTTAATTTACGTAAATCCTGAAGGCCCTAAAGGGGTTCCTGATCCAATTGGGTCAGCTAAGAACATTCGCGTTGCGTTTTCTCGCATGGCGATGAACGATGAAGAAACCCTAGCACTTATCGCCGGTGGTCACACCTTTGGTAAAATGCATGGTGCGCACAAACCTAAAGACTGTGTAGGTGCAGAGCCTGCTGCAGCCGGTATTGAAGAGCAAGGGTTAGGCTGGAAAAACAAATGTGGTAAAGGCCACTCTGAAGATACCGTATCTAGTGGTTTAGAAGGCGCATGGACACAAGCTCCTACTCGCTGGTCATCACTGTACTTGAGCAACCTGCTTAACTTTGAGTGGAAACAAACTCGCAGCCCTGCAGGTGCCATTCAGTGGATCCCAACGGATGAATCGTTACACAACGCTGTACCTGACGCTCATATTAAAGGTAAGTTTAACGCACCAGTGATGACCACGGCCGACTTAGCGTTAAAATTTGATCCAGAGTATCGCAAAATTGCAGAACGCTTTTTAAATGACCCTAAAGAGTATCAACTTGCATTTGCTAAAGCATGGTACAAATTAACTCACAGAGATATGGGACCACCACGTAACTTTTTAGGTAAAGAAGTACCAAAAGACGACTTAATTTGGCAAGACCCTATTTCAGCAGAAACTCAATCAAACATTGATGCTGGTGCAGTAAAAGAGCTTAAAGCCGCTATTTTAGACTCAAACTTAAGTGTACCTGAGTTAGTACGTGTAGCCTGGGCATCGGCTGCTAGCTACCGTGATTCAGATATGCGCGGCGGTGCCAACGGCGCACGTATTGCGCTAGCACCACAAAAGGATTGGGCAGTAAATAATCCAGCAGAAACCGCAAAAGTACTTAACGTATTAAAAGCGATTCAAGCTGACTTTAACGACAGCTTATTTAGCAAAAGCCATGTATCGCTTGCTGATTTAATTGTGCTTGGTGGTAATGTAGCGATTGAAAAAGCAGCCAAAGATGCAGGTTACACAGTAGATGTACCGTTTAATGCTGGCCGTGGCGATGCTACGCAAGCGCAAACTGACGTTAATGCATTTAGTTTATTAGAGCTGACTGCCGATGGCTTTAGAAACTACTTTGATGCAGAAAAAAGCTATAAATCACCAACTGAAATGCTGATTGATAAAGCGGATCAGCTTGACCTAACCGTGCCAGAAATGACTGTATTAATCGGTGGCTTACGTTCACTTGATGCAAACTACAAAGGCACTGATTACGGCGTATTTACTGACAAGCCAGGCACTCTAAATAACGACTTCTTTGTTAATTTATTAGATATGTCGACGGTTTGGAAAAAGTCATCAGATGCGGGTATTTATCAAGGCTTTGATCGTCAATCAGGCGAGCAAAAGTACACTGCTACTTCGGTTGATCTGATTTTTGGTTCAAATTCAGAACTACGTGCAGTTGCTGAGGTGTATGCTTTTGATACATCAAAACAAAAGTTTGTAGAAGACTTTGTTGCGGCATGGACTAAAGTAATGAACTTAGACCGTTAATTACCATTAAGTAATACAACCATAGCGCTGCAATTAATTGCAGCGCTTTTTTATTATTAAGCTATTTTAAAGCAACCACTCGCTCGCGCAAATCATCGGCATTAACCTTCTGTGCAGCCACCATTTCACCAATAGTCACATTGACCAACGACCACTTAGGTCTAGGCAATCGCCACTTGGTTTTTCGACTAAACATACTGCCCCATAGTCCATCTAAATGAACAGGAATAACAGGCACCGGTGTGCGCTGAATTATTTTTTCAATGCCACGGCGAAACACATCAACTTCGCCATCATCGCTGAGCTTTCCTTCAGGAAAAATACCCACCAGCTCACCACGTTCCAGTGCTTGCGCAATGTCATCAAAAGCTTTATTAAACGCCTTAGGATTTGATTTTTGACTATCAATTGGGATAGCTTTGGCCATTTTAAACAACCAATTAAGTGTAGGTGAATAATAAATAGGTGCAAATACAACAAACCGAATTGGCCTAGGTGACGCCGCTAAAATAAACATCCAATCAACAAAGCTAACATGATTACTTACCAATACCGCAGCTCCTTCATCGGGAATATTGAGCTGGCCTTTAGTGCGTACTCGGTACATGCAAATCGCTAGAATATAAATAATAAAACGTAAGAAAAACTCAGGCACTTTGCTATATATGTACAGCGATATCAGTAAATTAAGCCCTGCTAATAACAACAGTAATTGTGAAATTTCCCAGTGTAAAAGCGTTAGGGTAACAATACTTAAAACAGCGCTGCCCACCATAAATAAGGCGTTTAGTACATTATTGGCAGCAATCACTCGTGAACGGCTATCTGGGTGAGTACGCTGCTGAATAAGTGCATACAAAGGTACCGTATAAAACCCTGCGGCAATACCAATTCCTGCCATCCAAACAAAATGCCATAGCATATCGCCAGTATTAATTACTTGCTCAAGAGTAAGCTGCAACTCATTAACTAAACGATAAGATTCAATGCCAGGTTCTTGACTTAATAAATATAAAAATAAGGTAATTAACAGTGCACCAAAAGGCACAATACCCAACTCAATACGTGAGCGCGATAGCTTTTCACACAATAAAGATCCTAATGCAATACTCAACGAAAACACCACTAAAGCAGCCGTCACAACCAACTCATCGCCTCCCATTACATGTTTTACGTAATTAGGGAGCGCCGTTAGTATCACCGCACCAATAAGCCAAAACCAGCTGATCCCTAATACTGACTTACCCACCGACTCGGTTTGTGCGTTAAGCGCATTAAAAACACTTTTGGTTGAAGTAATAGGGTTAATCGATACTTTTAAGTTAGCATCATTGGCTGCACTTTTAGGAATAAATCGACTGCTTAAAAAGCCAATAACCGCAAGGCTTACTATTGCTATACTGATATAAATAGGGCCCGCTGTTTGGGTTATATAATAGGTGCCAAATACCGTGCCCAATAAAATTGCTACAAAAGTACCCGACTCCACCAGTCCATTCGCTTTAGTTAGTTCATTTGGGGCCACATGCTGCGGTAAAATAGAGTACTTAAGCGGTCCAAAAAAAGTGCTTTGTAAACCCATTAAAAATACAGTACCTAACATTAACCAAACCTGCTCGGTTAAAATAGATACCACGCCCACCAGCATAATAGGTATTTCGCAAAACTTTACGATGCTGATTAGTTTTGATTTTTCCAACTTTTCTGCAATTTGCCCAGCCATGCCTGAAAATAGAAAAAACGGTAAAATAAATAATCCTGCCGCCAAATTAGAATAAAAGGCACCATCAGCTACCGTAGCAGCCTGAAAAATTAAAATAAGTAGGATTGATTGCTTATATACATTGTCATTTAAAGCAGAGAAAAACTGCGTCACAAACAGAGGTAAAAACCGTTTGCTACCCAGTAAAGATCCTTGAAATTGTTGTTTATTTTCCTTCATTACGGTCTCTTAAAATTAGCTTCAGGGCTTAGATTACCACTGTGGAAAAGAAATACGAACCCACTTTTTAAGTACGTGCTCAAACATATATTTAAATAAACAAAATAGCTAACCCAATAAAAATGACTAACAAATGAACAATGCGACTAAATCAATCGTATAAGTTGTTTATGAGTTGTAAATAAAACATCTATGTTCTAAACCTAAAAGGTGACTAAAAAAGGAGCATCTTTATGCCAACTACAAACACAATAGACAAAGACACTAAATTCGCACGTTGTTTAGAGTGCAACAAAGTAAATACATTTGCCGCTTTTCATTGGCTTTCGTTAGCGTTTAAAGATATGGCGCGCGCGCCCATGTTGAGTTTAATTTACGGTTTAATCTTCACGCTTATTCCGGTAGCGATTGTTTACTCTGTTGTACTTACCGACAGCCACTTAGCTATTTTACCTGCAACCGTTGCTTTTGCTTTAATCGGTCCGGTATTCGCCGTTGGCCTATACGATGTAGCCTGGGAGCTTGAGAAAGGCCATAAACCTACATTAAGCCATTCATTAAAATCGATGTTTCGTAACCCTGTAGGTGAGTGGGGTTTTGCCGTGTTACTTATGGTAATTATGATTATTTGGATGCGCTTAGCCGCAATTATTCATGCATTGTACCCAAGCCATGCAAACCCAACATTTGAAGAGCTTTCGGCGTTTTTAATCATAGGCAGTATTATTGGCGGTATTTTACTGGTTAGCGTGTTTTCAATTTCGGCATTTACCCCGCAAATTATGATGGAAAGACGCGTTGATATAATGACTGCTGTGGTTTCTTCAATCCATGCAGTTAAAGAAAACTTTGCAGCCATGCTGGTGTGGTCTATTTGTATATTTGTACTTGTGGCACTGGGCTTTGCTGCGGGTGCCGCTGGATTCATTATTATTATGCCACTACTTAGTTACGCTAGTTGGCACGGTTACATTGCGGTTATTAAAACTAAAAAAGAACGTGGTTACGAATAACATTCACCCATAGCCATTTTTTATCACTTAATAAAACGCTTTAGGGCGTTTTATTAAGTAATACCTGTTTCCCTCCTGTGAATTAAATCTGCAAAAACCTTGATCTCAATAAGGTGCAAAGCTTAAAAAGCGCGCTAATATAATGTGATATACCACACGCTTTATAAAGGAATAAACATGAGTCAAAATGTTGCAGACTTAATGACACCTAACCCATTCTCAGTGAATATAAAAAGTACTTTGCATGACGCACATAATTTAATGAAAGAAAAAAACGTTCGCCATATTCCTGTAATTGACGAAGACGGCGCATTTGTCGGTATGCTCACACAAAAAATAATGGTCGCCAAAGTCATGGGTATCATGGCAACGTTTGGTGCTAATGCATTACAACGCAAAGAAAAACTCACAAAAGTAGAAGATATTATGGTGAGTGATTTTATTAGTGTAACCCCAGAGCAGCCGCTATCAGATGTCGTTAAATTTTTTGTAGATAATCGCCACGGTTGCATGCCCGTTGTTAGCGAGCAAGGTCAGCTAGTAGGTATTTTAACGTCTTCTGATTTTGTACGTTTAGCTGCAGCGCTGCTCTCGTAAATATTCTTCTTTAATGAAAACTGTATTTAGCTTTGCCAAATGCAGTTTTTAGTCACTTAACAGATATATAAAATTAACAGCATAGATAGCTAAGTCACTAGCAGCCTGTTATGGTAAACACCCTGCTTTTAATGGTTATTACAAGGTAAGTTTTCATATGGCTAATCAATTAAATGTACTAGGAACTCGCTTACAACTTTGCTGTGGCAACGGTGGCTATACCCGTGAGGGATTTTGCTATGTACCAGATTCAGACTTTGGCAATCATAGTGTATGCGCCATTATGACCGACGAATTTTTGCAGTTTTCCAAGGCGCAAGGCAACGATTTAATTAGCCCTAATCCTTTGTATGATTTTGCTGGTTTAAAAGCTGGCGATAAGTGGTGCTTATGTGCGACTCGTTGGTATCATGCCATTGCTGCGAACGTTGCTCCTCCTGTGGTACTTGAAGCGACAAACCAAAAAGCGCTCGACATTATTCCGCTTGAAGTATTAAAAGCACATCAGTATCCCGGTTAATGATTTGAGCGCTCAGCTTGCAACATTAAAGTATTACAACCACCCTTTATGTTTAAAAAATAAATAAGGGGCGAAGCCCGACAGCAACATAATGCCAATTGCAAATGGATAACCCCACTCCCAATGTAACTCTGGCATTATATTAAAATTCATACCATACACACTAGCCACTACTGTAGGCGGTAAGAAAACCACTGAAGCAATAGAGAAAGTTTTGATAATTTGATTTTGTTCAATATTAATAAAGCCCTGCGTTGAATCCATCAAAAAGTTTATTTTATCAAACAGAAAGGTACAGTGTGACATTAAGGTTTCTATATCAAGTACGATTTCTCGAAGTGACTCGCGCTCATCATTTTGCGCGCCTAAACGACGTATTAAAAACGAAATATTGCGTCGCGTATCCATTAAACATAAACGCACTTTACCATTAGCATCTTCTAAACGAGCTATGCGACCTACCGCTTCTTCTAGGTCTGAGTTATCTTCTTCAAGTACATATGTGCTAAGCTTCTCTAATTGATGATGCATGTCTTCAAGCATATCAGCATGGTTTTCAACTTTTTGATCAAATAAAGTAATTAATAACTGTTTTGCCGTATCACATGCCACCTGACCTTTGCGCGCTCTTAAGCGCAATAGTCTAAAGTCAGCCAGTTCTTCATCACGAATAGTAAGTAAGCAATTGTTTTGCAACAAACAAGCTACAGTCACAGTATTGAACCGTCCTTCGTTAGGTGACATAAACAATGCATGTACATGCAAACCTTCGCTATCGATAAAGCACCTTGACGACGTTTCAATCTCTTCTACATCTACCGAATCTGGAAAAGTTATATTGAGCGTTTTTGCAAGCGCATTTTGCTCCTGCGGGGTTGGATTAATAGTATCAATCCAATGTGCATTCTTTATGGATACTTCAACAGGGGTATCAGGTAAAGGCGCTAACTCTTTGATCACTCCTTGCTCGATGGAAAAAAATCTCAACATACACTTCTCCTTTAATGAATCTTTAAGTTGAGTATATGTAACAGGACATTAATCAACAATGATAATACCTTCATTATAACCACTCTAAAGGGCACGCTATTCGCTAACACTTTAAAGTACTGCTGTTTTGCAGAATTTACAAAAAAGTGCATATTTTTCATATGCACTTAATCTTACTGCTTTATCAAGTACTATAAATAAAAATTAAACTGCTATTTTTCAGTTAGTTAAAACTATATCACTATCGGCATGACGATTGCTTCTATAAATACAAGAAGTGTTCGTTATCGCAATTTAAATACTCATTAGAGTAAAGCGAGCACTATTTTTGAAATAGTAGGAGGAATCATGAGTAACAGTAATAATGCAAATAAAGTCGCTGAATTTACCGCTCCCGGTGTAAAAAACGAATCAGCAAATAAAGCAATATCTGTACTAGAAAATCGCATGGTAGCGCTAATTGATTTACAGCTAACTTTAAAACATATTCATTGGAATGTAGTAGGTCCAAACTTTATTGGCGTACATGAAATGCTAGACCCACAAGTAGAAACCGTCCGTGAAATGACCGACACCATAGCAGAACGTATTGCCACTTTAGGCGGCGTCCCAGTTGGCACACCAAAATCGATTGTTGAGCGTCGTACATGGGAAGATTACGCCATAGGTAAAGGCTTAGTAACTGAACACTTAGCCGCATTAGACAAAGTATATAACGGCGTTAACGGTGATCACCGTAAAGCCATAGAATCACTTGCTGAGCTTGATCCGGTATCTGAAGATATGATCATTGCGCAACTTGCAGAGCTTGAGCAATATCAGTGGTTTGTTCGCGCCCACATAGAATCATCTACTGGTCAATTGAATAGCTAATTTTTAAAGCAGTCATTTGACTTACAAAGCCCAGTAACTTGCTGGGCTTTTTTGTTTTTAAACTATATTCCTCTTATTAATACACTAGAAATCCCCCTATTTAGCGAATCTAACACGCTTAGTTACTATACTTATTATTAAAGAGAACTTACTATCAACTCCTAATTATTAATAGGGAATTTGAAGTGTTGTCGCGTCTATATAGCTTTATGCCAGGTTTGCACACCTTATTTAATTATCAACGCCAATGGTTTGCAGATGATGTTAGAGCGGCATTATCGGTTGCAGCCGTTGCTTTACCTGTTGCTATAGCTTATGCGCAACTTACAGGCGTTAATGCTGCGGTTGGCCTGTATTCTTGCGTATTACCTATGATGCTTTATGCACTTTTTGGTACCTCTAAACAGCTTATTATTGGCCCTGATGCCGCAACATGTGCGGTTATTGCAGCAGTTGTTACTCCACTTGCTGCAGGCGATAGCTTTAAACATTGGCAATTAGTGATCACCATGACCGCAATGACCGGTTTTTGGTGCTTTATTGCCAGCCGCTTTAAGCTAGGTGTATTAGCCGACTTTTTATCTAAACCAATTTTAATGGGGTTACTAAACGGTGTGGCTATTACCATTATTGTTGGTCAGTTTTCTAAAGTATTTGGCTTTACCTTTGATGAGCGCTACTTGCTTGAGCGTTTAGGTGGCGTTCCTACGTATTTATCGCAAACTCATATTCCCACCTTGCTAATGGCTTTATTTACCCTCGGCGTTTACTTTGTGTTAAAGCGCTTAAAACCTACATGGCCAGCCTCTATGTTTGCCATTGCACTAGGTGCGGTATTCGTTTGGTTGTTTAATTTAGAGCAGTTTGAAATAAAAACCATAGGCACAGTAACCGGTGGTTTGCCTGTGTTTAACACTCCAGTATTTGACGTGGGTATTATTCGAGAACTTATTGTACCGGCACTCAACTTAGCCATAGTTAGCTTTGTCAGCATGATGCTAACGGCGCGAAGCTTTGCAGCAAAGAATGGCTACGACATCGATGCCGATAAAGAATTTAGAGCCTTGGGCATCGCTAATTTAGCGTCAGCATTATCACAAGGCTTTGCTGTTAGTGGTGCCGACTCACGCACAGCCGTGAACGACGACTCTGGCGGAAAAACCCAATTAGTTTCGATTATAGCTGCCGCTATTATTGGCGTTATCGCTCTTTTTTTAACGGCGCCGCTTGAGTTTATTCCCAGTGCTGCACTCGGGATTGTATTAATAATTGCCTCTGTTCACCTGCTTGATTTAAAGGCAGTCTGGCAATTAAAACTTAAAGATAAGCAGGCATTTTACTTAGCCTCAGCCACACTTTTTGCTGTGCTGTTTATTGGTGTTATACCAGGAATTACCCTTGCTGTATTACTAGGGTTATTTCAATTTATTCGAACTGTTATGCGCCCATCATACACCATTTTAGGTGTGGATATAAAAGGCGTAGTAAGAAGCTTAGACGAAACAGATAAAGCCAAAGCAGTACAAGGGGTTTTTATATATCGTTTTAATTCTCCTTTAACCTATTTTAATGCCAGTTATTTTAAACGCCGCTTGTTAGAGCAATATGCAAGACAAAAAGACGACACGCAATGTGTCATTATTGATGCTGTGCCCTGCTTCACTCATCTTGATTTAAGCGTTATGGCCATGCTCGCAGACCTAGATGTGATATTTAAAAAACGAGGTATTCGATTAGAGCTAGCGGGAAGAAAACGCCAGCTACTTTCTTGGTTTAAAACCGCTGGTATCGCCTCAGGTAAAGATGGTATTTATATTCATTCAGACTTATACATTGCCTTACAAAAAAACAGCGTCAGTCAGCATGTCGACGAGGTTACGATGTTTCAATCGCAAAACTCCGAAGAGATAAATGCAGGTAATAATTAGGGTTATTATTTTTCCTCTACTACACTAGGGTCTGTTGACCTTTGTGGATTAAAATTTGTTCAAACTAGGGGGGGGGCAGTTTAATCGCGGCGCGAGGTTTGTAACCTAGTGGGCTAAGTAAAAACCGAGTAAAGCTTCCGCGTCCTGCTCACGCCCCTTACCTACATCCATGTAGGCAACAAAGAGTAAATCGTCCCTAGGCAGAACCC